>CAKSIR010000030.1 GCA_934462775.1 uncultured Ruminiclostridium sp. | reverse complement strand
ATTTACGGCACTTGCAGCGCTTCTTGCGGCATCTGCGGTAAGCGTTGTCGGTCTGCTCGGCTTTGTCGGACTTATCGTTCCGCACAGCATAAGGCTGATTCTGGGAAACAATTACAAGATAATGTTCCCGGCGTCGGCGCTTTTGGGCGCTGCGCTTGTAATGTTCAGCGACACCTTTGCAAGAACCGTGCTCAGCCCTACGGAAATACCTGTGGGAATAGTTATGGCAGTGCTGGGAGTTCCGTTCTTCCTGTTCCTGCTCAGAAAGTAGGCATTATGTCAGAAACAATTTTATCGGTAAAAAAACTGAAAGCAGGCTACAAGAACAGCCTTATTCTTGACGGCGTTACGCTTGACATTGAGCGCGGGAAAATTTATTCAATAATCGGTCCGAACGGCTGCGGAAAAACCACTCTCATACGGGCAATGAGCAGAAATCTGAAGCCTGACTGCGGCGAGGTTCTCCTTGACGGAACGAATATCTTCAAAACAAACACAAAGCTTGTTGCAAGAAAAATGGCTGTGCTTGGTCAGACTAATACGGGAATGAGCGACATTACCGTAAGGACGCTGGTTCAGTACGGAAGATACGCCCACAAAAAATGGTGGGAGGGCGGCACAGGCGAGGACACCGGAATTGTAGACTGGGCAATTGAACGAACAGGCATGACCGCGCTTCAGAACAGGAAAATAAACGCTCTTTCAGGCGGCGAACGTCAGAGGGCGTGGATTGCAATGGCGATTGCGCAGAAGCCTGAAATAATGCTCCTTGACGAACCTACAACCTATCTTGACATCGCTCATCAGCTTGAGATAATGGAGCTTGTTTCAAAGCTCAACAGGGAGGACGGAATAACCGTTGTAATGGTGCTGCACGACATGAATCACGCAGCGAGGTTTTCGGACGAGCTGATAGTGCTGCGCGACAAGAAAATACACACAATCGGCGAGCCGTGGAAGCTGATAAAGGACGGCGAGCTTGAAACGGTATTCAGAGTAAAGGCGGAGGTTCTTGCCGATACCGAGGACGGCAGTCCGATTTTTTACGCAAAAAGAGTAAAGAACGACTGAGAAAGGCTTATAATGAAATTTACATTTATAACGGTTTCCGCGCCGTCGATATGCTGTCTTATCAAGGCGGCGGGAGAAATAAACAAGCTTTCGCCGGGTTCGCTGGATTTAAGGCTTTATTATGCAGTGACCGAGTACAGCAGAGAGAAAACAGAGCGGCTTATTTCCGATATTGAAACGGCTGATATGGTTTTTGTGGATTTAATGGGCAGTCCCGTTGAAACGGTCAAGGCTGTTTACAGGGGGCTTGAAAAGTGCGGCGGAAACGTGATTCCTTACGGAAATTCCGCAAGAGAATATCTCCGTCTTGGCGACTTTTCAGCCGAAAGCATGAAATCGAGCGGCGGCAAAAAGCCTGATATGGCTGCGATGAAGAAAATGCAGAATATGGCTGAGGCTCTCGGCAAAATAATGCCGGGCAAAATGCGCGACATGAAGAATTATTCCTATATTTGCAAGTATTTCTATGTTGCGGATTACTCGAACATTCTCAATATGCTGTATCTGATACTTCGCGATTACGGCGGCGTAAAGGGCTTGCCAAAGCCGCTCCCTCCCAGAGAGGCGGTTCCTGCGGGAGTCTGCCGTCCCTGCGATATGAAGTATTACGGCAGCTTTGACGAGTTCAAGGCGGATTTTCCTTACGATGAAGAAAAGCCTGCTGCGGCGCTGCTGTTTTACGGTCATATCTATCCTATGGATTATTCCGGCGCAGTGTGGAAAATCGTGCAGAAGCTCCGCGAAAGCGTTAATGTACTTCCCATCGCCGTTTCAGGTTCTGAAAGCATATCAGACGGAACGGTTAAAAAGCTTCTCGGTACGTTCCTGCCGAAAAAGACCGATATAATCCTCAACTTCATGTCGTTCCGCCTGTCGGCGGGGCCCATGGGCGGCGATTTGAAAGCAGGCACGGGTATGCTTGAGGAATTCAACGTGCCGTACCTTCACCCGTTTTTCATGTCGAGGAGAACGGAACACGATTGGCTTGATTCGGTGCAGGGAAGCACTTCGTCTGAGGTTCTCATTTCGGTTATGCTGCCTGAGCAGGACGGCGCAATAGATACTATTCCCATCGGAGCTAAAACCGAGCCTGTCTACCACGAGGAATATGACGTTACTACCGATGAAATATCGGTTATTTCCGAACGTCTTGACGGCCTTGCAGACAGCATGAACAGATATATTTCCCTCGGAAAAAAATCAGCCGACAAGCGGAAGGTGGCAATTATCTGCTATAACTATCCTCCCGGAGAGGCAAATCTGTTCGGCGGCGCATTTCTTGATACATTCCGATCGGTTTCGGGAATGTTGTCCGCGCTTAAGGAAAACGGCTACGATACAGAACCGAAAACAGCCGAAGAGCTTATGGAGGTGTTTACCGCAGGAAAGCTTGTAAACTCGGGTAAATACTCAGACGGCTGCGAGGAAATGATTACATATCCGCTGAAAAAGTACAAAAAGTTTCTTGACGGATTTGCCGACAAAAAGGCGGTAATCGACGCGTGGGGCGAGCCTGCGGGAAAAATAATGACTGATGATAACGGAGATTTTCAGATTCCTGCCGCCATTTTCGGGAATGTGCTGATCGGACTTCAGCCCTCCAGAGGCGTACACGAGGATCAGGAAAAGCTGTATCACGACAAGTCGATTCCGCCGCACCATCAGTATATCGCTTTTTATAAATATCTGCATGATGAATTCGGCGCGGACGCAATAATCCACGTTGGAACTCACGGCACATTGGAGTTTCTCAAGGGCAAGGAATGCGGTATGAGCGGCAGCTGCTATCCGGATTTACTGGTTGGAAATATCCCGCATTTTTACCTTTATTACTGCGGAAATCCGTCGGAAGCAACTATTGCAAAAAGACGCTCCCGTGCTGCAATCATAAGCTATCAGCCTCCCGTTTTTATCAAGAGCGGACTGTACGGCGAATATGCCGAGCTTAACTCAATGCTTGACGACTATCATCATCAGCTTGCTTTTTCCGAAAGCGCTGCCGATGATGTGCTGAGAAATGTTAAAGCGCTTGCCGAAAAGCTCAATTTGAGCGGCGACATTGACGAAATTGAAAAAGAGCTGTACCGCATGAACAGGTCGCTCATACCAAAGGGACTGCACGTTTTCGGAGAAAACTACACTGAAAACGAGGCGGAAACCTACGTCAGAGGATTGCTCAGAAACAGCCGCGATGGTGTAAAGGCATTGCGGGATATTGCTGCCGAGCAGGACGGACTTAACATAGAAGCTCTTGAGGATAAAGGCGATTATGAGGCAATTGCAAAGATAGACGCAAAGGCTGACGAGTGGTTTGAACGGTATTTTGCTGCGCAGAATGTGCCGCAGGAAATTGCGGCTGCAATTGAGTATGGCAGAAAAGTGTATGACAGCGTGCTTCACAATGCCGAAAAATCACAGCTTATAAACGCCCTTGACAGCGGTTATATTCCCGCAAAGGCAGCAGGCGATATTTACAGAAATCCGGAGGTTCTGCCGAGCGGATACAATCTTGTTCAGTTTGACCAGCGCTTTGTTCCTACGCTGACAGCCTATCAGCGCGGCGCAAAAATTGCTGAAAACACTATAAAAACCTATTACGAGCAGAACGGCTGCTATCCCAATTCCACGGCGGTAATTCTGTGGGGGCTTGAAACCTCAAGGACGCAGGGCGAAACCATAGGTCAGATAATGGGTTATCTCGGCGCGCGCCTTTCAAAGACAAACAGCGCATGGAATCCTAAGTACGAGCTTATTCCGATTGAGGAGCTGAAACGTCCGAGAATTGACGTTACAATAAACATCTGCGGATTTTTCCGCGATCTTTTTCCGAATTTGATTGACAACATGGACGATTTGCTTCATCTTGTAAATGAAGCTGATGAAACCGATGAGCAGAATTACATGAAAGCAAATTCACAAAAGCTGTACGATTATCTGATAGACGAGGGGTACGATGAGGACGAGGCGGCTGCGCTTTCCGTTACCAGAATTTTCGGACCGCGCGAGGGCGAATACGGTACGGGAATAACGTCCATTATTGAAACCAAGGCATGGGAAACCGAGGAACAGATAGGAAGTCAGTTCCTTTCAAGCCTGCATTACGCCTATAACAGAAAAACTCACGGCGGCGATGTAAAATCGCTGTATGAGCAGAATCTGAAAAGCGTTGAAATAGTATCTCAGGTAAGAGATAACAACGAGTACGAAATTACCGACCTTGACCATTACTATGAGTTTTTCGGCGGACTTGCAAAGTCGGTTGAAATGGTTAAGGGAAAGAAAGCGGTAATGCTTATAACGGATACGACAGGCGGCAGACCGATTACCGAAAGCGCCGAAAAATCCGTTGCAAGAGGAATACGCACGAGAGTGCTTAATCCGAAATGGATTGACGGAATGCTTGCTCATAAGTATCACGGCGCACAGAAAATCGCCGAGCGTTTTGAGAACGTAATGGGTCTTGCGGCAACCACGGGAGCGGTCGAACAATGGATTTACAACGATCTCTGCTCAAAATACGCCGAGGACGAGGAAATGCGCAGAAGAATGGCTGAAAACAATCCTTACGCCTATATGGACATTCTTGAACAGATGACCGAGTACAGCAGGCGCGGCTACTGGGACGCAACGGAAGAACAGCTTGCCGCAATCCGCAGCGCTTATCTTGAAACCGAGGACAGAATCGAGGGTGAAATTTGATGAACAAAAAAGCTTGCTATCCATTTGCCGCCATTGTGGGACAGGAAAAAATGAAGCGGGCGCTGATACTAAACCTTATAAATCCGAAGCTTGGCGGAGTGCTGATCAAGGGGGAAAAGGGAACTGCAAAATCAACAGCAGTACGCGCCCTTACAGAGGTGCTGCCGTCAAGGCGCGAGGTAAAGGGCTGCCACTTTTCCTGCGATCCCGACGACCGCAGTTTTCAGTGCGACGAATGCCGCAGCAAGGATAGCTATGAAACGGTTGAGGGAAGAATGAGGGTAATAAATCTTCCTGTCAGCGCAACGGAGGACCGAGTTGTGGGTACTCTCGACATTGAACACGCCCTAACCTGCGGTGAAAAGAAGTTTGAACCGGGAATCCTCGCCGAGGCAAACCGCAACATACTTTACATTGATGAAATAAATCTGCTTGATGACCATGTTGTCGACGTTATTCTCGACTCAGCGGCAATGGGCGTAAACTCAGTTGAAAGAGAGGGCGTTTCATATTCCCACCCTGCCCGTTTTGTGCTTGTGGGAACAATGAATCCCGAGGAGGGCGACTTAAGGCCGCAGCTGCTGGACAGATTCGGATTGGTGGTTGAGGTTAAGGGTGAAACCGACGTTGAAAAGCGTATCGAGGTCGTGAAACGCTACCTTGAATTTGAAAAGGATCCCGACAGTTTTGCAGAAAAGTGGCAGGAGGAACAGCACAAGCTGCGCGGCAAAATCGAAAACGCAAGCCGTATGCTGAAAAATGTGACATACTCGGACGATATGCTGACGCTTGCGGCGGAAATATCGGTTTCACTTGGCGTTGACGGACACAGAGCCGACATCGCCATGATAAAGACCGCCGTTGCCAATGCGGCGTTTGAGGGAAGAAGCAGCGTTGCCAAGGCGGACATGAAAACCGCAGCGGAATTTGTACTTCCGCACCGTATGCGCCGCCGTCCGTTCGAGGAACAGCGCCTCGATATGGACGAAGTGCTTGAGCGTATTGAAAGCTGTGACGGAGAATGAGAGCAGGGCGCGTATTCCCGTTTTCCGCCGTGTGCGGACAGGAAAGGCTGAAGCTTGCTCTAAAGCTTAATGCGGTAAATCCGCGGATATGCGGCGTGCTTATTTCGGGAGAAAAAGGGACTGCAAAATCAACTCTCGTCCGTTCTCTTGCCGACATTGTCGGAAAGGGCAGCATTGTTGAAATCCCGCTGAACGTGACGGAGGACAGACTGGTAGGCACTCTTGATTTGTCGGACGCAGTGAATAACGGCGGCTGCAGGTTTGAAAAAGGACTGCTTGCCGACGCAGATGATAATTTTATCTACATTGACGAGGTAAATCTGCTTAATTCGGGCATAGCGGGGATACTGTCCCAGGTGATTTCCACAGGGGAAAATATAGTTGAGCGCGACGGTATTTCGTACCGCCATAAGTGCCGCTGTATCCCAATCGGCTCAATGAATCCCGAGGAGGGCTTTCTTTGCCCCCAGCTGCTTGACAGGTTCGGGTTGTTTGTGAATATGACGGCGGAAACCGACATAGGAATCCGCACAGAAATAATCCGCAGGCGGCTTGCCTTTGAGGAAGACCCCGAGAAATTCAGCGAGCGGTATAAAGACGAACAGCAAAAAACAGCCGATGAAATACAGGCAGCCAAAGAGCTTTTGCCGGGTGCTGAAATTTCGCGGGAGATGTTTGAGCTGATTGCGCTAACCGCTGCACAGGCGGGCTGTGACGGCAATCGCTGCGAAATAATACTTGCGGAAACGGCGCGGGCGTTGTGTGCGCTGCGCGGTGATACAGCTGTCAGCGCAGACGATGTGAAAACGGCTGCGGAATTTGTTCTGCCCCACCGAATGAAAAACGCGCCTCAATTTGAGGAGGTTCAGCAGGAAAACGCCGACGACCGAAGCGATGACAGTCAGGAGGAAAATCAGGCTGACGCGGAATCGTCAGATGAAACAAGGTCTGATTCCGACGGCACCTCCGACGCAGGCAGCCGCGAACAAACCGAATCACCGAGCGAAGAAACTGAATTGTCAATCGAAAATTCAGCCAAGAACAAGGGAAAATCAGGCAGCGGCAAACGGAATAAATCTGTGACGAGCGAGCGGACGGGCAGATATATCAGAAGCGTTATCCCGAAAGGAAAGACAAACGATATTGCCATTGTTCCCACGCTTTGTACGGCTGCGTTAAATCAGTTCGAAAGACGCTCTGAAGGCTGCATGAAAATACAGGTAAAGCCAAGCGACTTCAGAGAGAAGCAGCGTGAAAAACGAACAGGCGCAACTATACTGTTTGTGGTTGACGCCAGCGGCTCAATGGGAGCAAAAAGGCGTATGGGCGCTGTAAAAGGCGCTGTAAAGGGACTGCTTTCCGAGGCGTATCAGAAGCGCGACAAGGTTGGAGTTGTTGCCTTCAGAGGGCAGGGAGCGCAGGTGCTGCTCAATATAACAGGCAGCCCCGAACTTGCACAAAAGTGCATGAAGAACCTGCCCACAGGCGGCAAAACGCCCCTCGCTCACGGCTTGTACACAGCGCAGCAAATGCTGAAGGCCGAGCGGATACGAAATCCCGATGCGGTACAGTACATGGTGCTTATATCTGACGGCAAGGCAAATATTCCGCTTATGAGCGGAGATTCCTTCGAGGACGCAGTATGCGTTGCCAAAAGCATTGCAGCTGACAGCGTAAACACAATGCTGCTCGACACCGAAAACGGTTATATCAGATTCGGTTTTGCAAAAAAGCTGGCGGAAATAATGAATTCGCAATATATAAAGCTTGACGATATTTCGCGGCAGGGCGTCGAGGAAAACGTAAGAGAATTTTTAAAGGAAATAAACGCATAGAGCGTTTATATATAAAACAGGAGGAAACTAAAATGAAAAAAATCTTAATCGCAGCAATGGCATTTATTATGGCGGTAGCAGCAACAGCCTGCTCAAACGGAAATGCCGCAGCAACAACCGCAGCAGACGCAGCAGCAACGGCAGCCGAGGCAGCAGAAAGCAAGACGCCTGAATTTACAGAAGAAGGCGGCGTGCTTACATACCTTGATACCGAAAACTCACCTTTTGAAGGTGCAGGTCTTAAAATAACAGCTGATCCATCAGCAAAGACGGTAAAGTTTGTAAAGACCGACCTTGACGGAAATGAAACGGTTGAATACTACACCTTTGATTTTAACACAAACACTGTTGAAGAATATTACTTTGTTTCAATGATGGGAACAGGCTTCTATTACACATTTGACCTCGAAAAAGGCGAAGTTTCCAAAATTGAGGACAGCGACCGCAACGACTCCACACAAAGCTCAAAGGATTCAGGCAGATACGACGGCGCTAACGAAAGAACCAAGTCCGATGTCGAGGCTCTCCGGAAGTACTTCTCAGAGCAGTTCGGCAAGGAAATTGCCGATATGGTAAACTAAAAGCTATAGCTGTCTGAACATCAAAATGCAGCTTTCACCTATCCCGGTATAAACGTTTTGTAATAGCAGCCTATTGACAAAACGTCCGCAGATATTGTATAATTAGTATAAAGAACACATCAATTTCAATATGTCTGAAAGGACGGTTATCATTATGAAAAAATTTTTAGCAGCGGTTCTGACGTCAGTTGTTTTGTTTTCAGCCGCCGGCTGCGAAAACGTTTCTGATGAAAGTAATGTACAAACGACCCCTCATGCAGCAGAAAGCAGCGATACCACTGCGGCGGAAGAAGCAGACCAAGCCGCCTCATTCAGCGGCGAGGAGTCTGCGCTGTCGCTTCTGAATTGCCGTGCAAACGAGGACGGAGCTTATTGTATAGACCAAACCGCATGGAAGTCATCGGACGATTACGAGCTGTTTCGGAAATATTTTTTTGGCACATGGGAGGGCAGCTTCCGCTTTCCCGAATATCCCGAACAGAAGCGCCTTGTTATTGACGACACCGAGAAGTCGTTTATCATGACTGAAACGGGTATTCGAATGTTTAGCGGATTTTACGAAACGGGCGCTCACGCTTTAGCTTTTATGATTGGAAGCGACAGCGGCAGTGCAGTAATCTGGATAAATCCTAACGAGCCTGATGCGATTTACATGGCATGGGGTGATATGACCTCGCCGTTGTGGTCGCGAAATGAAAACGGAGAATATTCAGCTTTGCCTGTTGTATATACCCTGAAAAAAACCGATGAACCTATCAATGAACCGGCGGATAATTTCCTGAGTATATTCAGAATTTACGAAATTGCACGAGAATACGGGATAGATACCGAGCTGCTTGTCGACATAAATTACGAAAGCAACGGAACTACGCTTTATCACGATGATTGGTATCAGCTTTACCCAATGTATCTTGTTTCCGAAGCCGAGGATAAAATCGTAATCAAAACATCAGTCGGAAATGTCAGCGATGACAGTCTGAAACCGATTGATGTAATATGCACATTTGAAAAGGCAAATGACGAATGGAACAGGAGCGTCGAGTTGTTTTGACTCTTTTTTTAAAATCGTCTTGTTAGTTTCAGATTCAGACGTTAAGTTATAAATTCAAACAATCCTCGGCAGACAATCGCTGAGGATTGTTTGAATATGCAGCGGCTGAGCCTGAGCAGCGGATTAAAATGCCGAAAGCCAGTTTTTATGCGGGTTTTCGGCATTTGCTTTATCAAATTGATATAGTTTGGCTCTGCCTGAGAGCTGCTATTTTTGCTGACGGTTACGATTCTGTTGCTATTTTACAATAACCGAAACAGCGGCAATAAAAGGCACTTGCAAAAATCTGCAATATGTTGTATAATAAAATGGTATAAATATAACCCCCTACGGATAAAGGAACAACTAATGAAGAAAATTGAAAACATTATTCAGATGCCTGCGCTTACACTGCGCGGACTGGTTATATTTCCCGGAATGATACTGCATTTCGATGTGGGAAGAACAAAGTCCATAAACGCACTGAAGGCTGCGGCAGAGGGCGATAGGAAGATTTTTCTTGTTGCTCAGAGGGATTCAGCGGTTGCAGAACCCGGTGTAAATGATATATATAAAACAGGCGTTGTGGCAGAGATAAGGCAGATTCTGAAAACTCCCGACGGCACAACAAGAGTGCTTGTCGAGGGTCTTTATAAGGCGGAGTTTGTGGAAATTGTGCAAAACGAGGATTATTTCCTGTTTGATATTGCGCCCGTGACTCCGAAGCGTTCCGACAAAATCAGTGAAAGCGAGCAGGACGCGCTGTGCAGAATGTTAGTCGGTATGTTTAACGAGTACAGCAGTCTTGCGCCGAAAATGCCGCCTGAGCTTGTGGAAAGCATTATGTCGGAAAAGGACATCAACAAGCTGTTCGACCTGATTGTGTTCAACGTGTACCTCAAGGTTGAGGACAAGCAGAAGCTGCTTGAAATAAACGGCACTAAAAAGCGCGTTGAAGAGCTTATGTCAATTTTGGCAAGCGAAACAAAGATAATGCAGCTTGAAATGCAGATACACGATCAGGTTCGTGATTCACTGGACAAAAACCAGCGCGAATACTATCTCCGCGAGCAGATGAGAATAATTTCAAGGCAGCTTGGCAACGAGGAGGACCCGCAGGAAGAAGCCTATGAATACATGGACAAGATTGACGCCATAGGCTTTGACGAGGATACGGAGGAAAAACTGTTCAGAGAGGCTGAAAAGCTGTTCAAGGTATCCCAGTCCTCGCAGGAATACGGCGTTATCCGCACATATCTTGATTCGATTCTCGAAATGCCGTGGAATGTCTGCACAAAGGATAAAACAGATCTGACAAAGGCGCAGAAGCAGCTTGACAAGGATCATTACGGACTGAAAAAGGTCAAGGAGCGTATCCTCGAAACAATTGCGGTGCGCGCGCTGAATCCTGATATAAAGGGACAGATTATCTGTCTTGTGGGACCTCCCGGCGTCGGTAAAACCTCTGTCGGCAAGTCGATTGCAGCGTCCCTCGGAAGAAAGTATGCCAGAATTTCTTTAGGCGGCGTTCATGATGAGGCTGAAATCAGAGGACACCGAAAGACATACATAGGCGCTATGCCCGGACGAGTTGTAAACGCGCTCAAGCAGGCAAAGTCCATGAATCCTGTCATTCTCCTTGACGAAATCGACAAGATGGGCAGCGACTACAAGGGCGATCCAAGCTCCGCAATGCTTGAGGTTCTTGACCCTGAGCAGAACACAACGTTTACCGACCACTACTTTGAAATTCCGATAGACCTGAGCAAGGTGCTGTTCATTACAACCGCAAACACTACCGATACAATTCCCGCGCCGCTTCTCGACCGTATGGAAATAATTGAGCTTGGCAGCTATACACGCGAGGAAAAGTTCAATATTGCAAAAAAACATCTTGTTCCGAAGCAGCTCAAAAAGCACGGCGAATCATCCTCCACAGTCAGAATTGCAGACGGCGCTCTTTACGGCGTAATCGACAATTACACAAGAGAAGCAGGCGTCCGCAAGCTTGAGCAGAAAATAGGCGAGATATGCAGAAAGGCTGCAAGAAAGCTTATTGACGGCGAAAAGAAAGTAACTGTTACCGAAAAGAATTTAGAGGAATATTTAGGCATAAAGAAGTTCCAGCCTGAGCTTATTGCGAAGGAAGACGAGGTCGGCATTGTGAACGGTCTTGCATGGACGGCGGTAGGCGGCGTTATTATGCCTCTTGAAGTGCTGGTTCTTGACGGAACGGGCAAGATTGAGATTACAGGTTCTCTCGGCGATGTTATGAAGGAGTCTGCAAAAATCGCAGTAAGCCTTGTGCGCAGTCTTGCT
The DNA here is from genome assembly GCA_934462775.1 of uncultured Ruminiclostridium sp. Lineage (GTDB taxonomy): Bacteria > Bacillota > Clostridia > Oscillospirales > Ruminococcaceae > Ruminiclostridium_E. Next base: position 8,520 of record CAKSIR010000030.1, on the reverse strand, counting down.
TCCAGATACGGCATAGATTCCGATTTTTATAAAAACAAGGATATACATATCCACGCTCCCGAGGGCGCTGTTCCGAAGGACGGTCCTTCCGCAGGCGTAACAATGACGACCGCTCTTGTTTCGGCTCTGTCGGGAATTGCCGTTAAACGCGAGGTTGCAATGACAGGCGAAATTACCTTACACGGCAAGGTTCTGCCAATCGGCGGACTTAAGGAAAAGACTATGGCTGCTTATAAGGCAGGAGTAAAGACGGTTTGCATACCGAAAGAAAACGAGCCTGACCTTGCTGAATGCGAAAAGGTAGTTACCGATAACGTAAAGTTCGTTATTGCCGAAAATATTACAACCGTGCTTGACACAGCTCTTGTTAAGCCCTGCGAGGCAAAGCTGGAAAGAGAAACCGATTCCGCTGATAAAAAGGCGGCTGCAATCCCCACAAAAAAGCGCGGCGGAACGCCGAAAAATCTTACCGTAAACTAAAAAATCCCCGAAAACGGGGAAAGATATGAATGGATAAAGGCATTGTAAAGCAATATTTGCAATGCCTGTTCCTTTGAGAAAGGAAACCGAATGAATTTCAACAATGTAAAATTTCTCACATCATACGGGAAATTCAGCCAGATAAAAAAATCGGAACGGCCTGAAATTGCGTTTTCGGGACGCTCCAACGTTGGAAAATCTTCACTTATAAACAAGATAATGAACCGCAAGCAGCTTGCAAGAGTCAGCGCAGTTCCCGGAAAAACGGTAACCATCAACTTTTTCGAGCTGGAGAATATTTACATTGTTGACCTTCCCGGCTATGGTTATGCAAAGGTTGCCAAAACCGAAAAAGCCCGCTGGGCAGAGCTTATTGAGGGCTATCTTGCGGACGACAGACAGCTTGAGCTTGTATTTCAGCTTGTTGATTTCAGGCATAAGCCTACCGCAGACGACATAATGATGATAAATTTCCTTATTGACAGCGAGATTCCATTCGTCATTGTTCTCACAAAAGCGGATAAGTTAAGCAAGAGAGAACGAGCAGAAAGACGCCAAGCGCTGATGAACGAAATTCCCTGCGCCGATCAGATAACCATGATTGAGGCATCGGCTGAAACAGGGGAAGGCATGGAGGAAATACGCGGGATTATCACCGATATTGCCGAATCATTTGATGCAGAAGTAGCAGATGACAGCCAGTCCTAATGATACGGCGCAGATAATCCAGTTGCGTGCAATAAGCCTTTTCATTTTGTCGTCGTTTTTCTTGTCGTTGTAACGTTTTGCCATAGTAACTCCTTTTAAGCATTTTGCATAAACTATAATAAAAGTGTAGCATATTGACGTTAAAAAGTCAAATAAATACTTGCTTTTTTCTGCAAAGTGTGGTACATTAGTAGTATATTCAATGACGTTATGCAGTCAGAGTAGCATTGTGAGTTTTTCACAGAGAGCCGCGGACAGGTGAGAGCGCGGCAAAAGCAAAAATGTGAAGTGCGGCTGTTAGTCGGCGGAGGGAAATCAGTATCTCTGTCCGTATACCTGCGTTAAAGGTTTTAAGCCCGATTTATCGGGGAAACGAAGTGGAACCGCGTTATGTTTATCGCCTTCGCAGATTGTCTGCGAGGGCCTTTTTTATTGAAAGGGTGGGTTTATGTTTAAAAAGATAAAGGCTGATATTCAGTCTATAAGAGAACGAGATCCCGCTGTTAAAAGTGATTTAGAGGTATTTTTCCTGTATCCGAGCTTTAAGGCGATCCGCGCGTACCGCAGAGCCCATAAGTTCTATTTAAAAAAGCATTATTTTATTGCAAGGGCAATTTCGCAGCACGCGCTGCGCAAAACGGGAATTGAAATACATCCCGGCGCGAAAATCGGAAAAAATCTTTTTATCGACCACGGCAGCGGCGTAGTAATCGGAGAAACCGCAGAGATAGGCGACAACTGTACGATTTACCAAAACGTCACCTTAGGCGGAACGGGAAAGGAAACAGGCAAGCGTCACCCGACTCTCGGCAACAATGTAATGGTAGGCGCAGGCGCAAGGGTCCTTGGACCGTTCAAGGTCGGCGACAACAGTAAAATCGCAGCGAACGCGGTAGTGCTGACGGAAGTGCCGCCTAACTGTACGGCGGTAGGCGTACCTGCAAGGGTGGTTAAGTGCAACGGCATAAGAGTGAACGGCTCAGACCTTGACCAGATACACTTTCCTGATCCTGTTTCACAGCAGATTTGCTCGCTTCAGGGCAAGATCGATACGCTTCAGAAGGAAATAAACTTACTTGAAGAAAAGAAAAAAAGAATGGAGAATAAATAAAATGAATATTTACAATTCCGCCACAAGAAAAGTTGAGGAATTTGTGCCTCACGAACCCGGCAAGGTAAGTATGTACACCTGCGGTCCTACTGTATATCACTACGCTCATATCGGCAACCTCAGAAGCTATATTATGGAGGATATACTTGAAAAGTATCTCCGCTTTGACGGATACAGCGTTACCCGCGTAATGAACATCACGGACGTAGGACACTTGACAAGCGACGGAGATACGGGCGACGACAAGATGCTTAAGGGTGCAAAGCGCGAGCATAAGACGGTTATGGAAATTGCCAAGTTCTATACAGACGCGTTCTTTGCTGACTGCGCAAAGCTGAATATCAAAACGCCTGACGTTGTTCAGCCTGCAACAGGCTGCATTGATGAATTTATCAAGGTCATCTCCGCTCTTATCGAAAAGGGTTACGCTTATGAGGCAGGCGGAAATATCTACTTTGATACGTCAAAGCTTGAAAAGTATTATGTTTTTAACGATTTCAAGGAAGAGGATCTTGCAGTAGGCGTTCGCGAGGGCGTTGAAGAGGACGGCAACAAGCGCAGCAAGGCTGACTTCGTTCTCTGGTTTACCAAGTCAAAGTTTGACGATCAGGAGCTGAAGTGGGACAGTCCGTGGGGCGTCGGCTATCCCGGCTGGCATATCGAATGCTCATGCATCAGCATGAAGTATCTGGGCGAATATCTCGACATTCACTGCGGCGGAATTGATAACGCATTCCCTCACCACACAAACGAAATCGCACAGAGCGAGGCTTATATCGGTCACAAGTGGTGCAAATACTGGATGCACGTTCATCACCTCAATACCAACAGCGGCAAGATGAGCAAGTCAAAGGGCGAATTTCTTACCGTTTCGCTCCTTGAGGAAAAGGGCTATAATCCGCTTGTTTACCGCTTTTTCTGCTTACAGTCGCATTACAGAAAGTCCCTTGTGTTCTCATGGGAAAACCTTGATAATGCAAAGACTGCATACAATAAGATTTTAGCTAAGGTTTCAACATTCCTTGCAGACAAAAACGGTGAAATCGACAAGGACGCTTACGACAGGCTGATGGCTTCGTTTAAGGCTGCAATGGACGACGACCTTAACACCTCAAACGCAATCACCGCGCTTTACGACGTTCTCAAGGCAGACTGTAATTCCGCAACCAAGCTTGCTCTTATTGCCGAGTTTGACAAGGTGCTTTCCCTTGGCATAATCAGCGAAGCTGAGAAGCTTTCCGCAGGCTCTGACGATGAAATTCCCGCCGAGGTTATGGCGCTGGTTGAACAGCGTAAGGAAGCAAGAAAGAACAAGGATTTCGCGCTTGCAGACGAACTTCGCGCAAAAATCGGCGAGCTGGGTTATGCCGTTGAAGAAACAAGACAAGGCACAAATATCAAGAAAATTTGACAATGGTACGTTACAGCTGCCGCGGAAAAATGCGGCGGCTGTCGTTGTTGCGGAGGAATGATGCAAATAAGCTCAAAACAAGCGGTTCAAAGGGAAATTCTGAGAGCTGCATTTGAAAATATGCTTACAAAGTAAATCTGTAATAGAAATGTCATTAAATATTGCTTGCAAAATGAGATAATTTATATTATAATAGGTAATATGTAAAGTTATAATCAAAACAAAGAAAGGTATTGGCATAGATGTTAAAAAAGAAAATTATCGGGGCGCTTGCAGCTGCCTCAATGCTTCTTACAATGACCGGATGCAGTCTGTTTTCAACAACTCCTACAAGCGCGCTTGGCACATACGACTTCACTCAGATGGAGCTTGTTCAGCTTGAAGAGCCTTACGAGGGACAGCCGGTTGCAACCATTGAAACCTCACTGGGAACAATAACAGCGGTTCTTTATCCGAACTATGCGCCGAATACGGTTGCAAACTTTATTGCAAGAGTAAACGACGGCTTTTATGACGGAAAGAAGATATACGGCGTTCAGCCGGGCGCTTACTTTATTACAGGCGCAAGCAACGAAGAGGGTACGGCAGGCGTAACAGAGGACGGCAAGCCGATTGCGAATGAGTGCTCGGTAGATTTATGGCCGTTTAAGGGTGCAATGATGGCATACAACGGAAATGCAGGCTATGGCGACAGCCGTTTCTTCGTTGTAAACAATGTTGAGCTTACCGACGAGGACGTTGAAACGCTCCGCAGCTACAAGGACGCAGACGGCAACCAGAAAATCCCCGAGGAGCTGATTCAAGCGTTTATAAGCGAGGGCAGCGTTCCTCATGTCGCAGGTCTTTACACTGTTTTCGGACAGGCAATTGACGGACTGGACGTGGTTGAAAAGCTTACGGAGGTTGAAATCAACAGCGACGCTATGAATCCCATTGATGACATTTATATAAACAAAATCACGCTTTCAGAATACAAAAAATAAATTTCCTGAGAGGCTCATGTTATGATAAGACATAAATTTGTTAAGGCAATTGCTTCCGCAGCGCTGGCGGCTTCCATGCTTTTATGCACCGCTTGCGGAGAGGAAAAAATACAGACAGGTAATATAGGACAGGTCACGCTTAATCCGGGCGATGTATTCGCTGTGTTCAAGATTATGGACTACGGCGAAATCACGGTTAAGCTTCTGCCGCATGACGCGCCAAACGGCGTTCAGAAGTTCATTGAGCTTGCAAATCGCGGTTACTATGACGGAAAGGCAATTCACAGAGTTGTTCCCGACTATGTCATTCAGGGCGGTTCGCTCAACGGCGACGGAACCGACGGCAAAGTTGCTGCCGACGAGTATTTTCCGGTTGAAACAAGCGAAAATGCAAGACACTTTTACGGCGCATTATGCTTTGCCAAAAGCAATGAAGGCAATTATTGCCAGTTCTATTTTGTAAATAATAATCAGTCGGTTGATATTACCGCAATCTCTGAGAAAATTCGCTCTCAGCTTGCCGAGGAAGCAATCAGCTCCAGAATGCTGCCTGAAGAGAAAACCTTTTACGAGGATTATTGCAAAAAACTGGAAAGTATTCCTGACGCTGTAAAGGAAAAGTACAAGGAGGTCGGCGGCGACTTTGCGCTTGACGGAGAATCCACCGTTTTTGGTCAGACCGTGGAGGGATTTGACGTGCTTGACAAGATGTCGCAGGCTGAGCTGATTCCGGGAAATGAAATTGACGATGAGCAGAACATTGACAGCCGACCTATTGACGCGATTATAATAGAGAGCGTAGAAATTGTCAACATTCCGCTTCCTGAAACTACCACTACGACAGAAACCGAAAAAACAAAACGCACCAAGGCAACCACAACAGAACCTCCGGCAGAAACAACTACCATCATTACAGAAGTAGGAACTTCAATCCCAACTGCCGAAACGGCTGTTCCAGACATGGAAACGCCCGAAACGGCTGACGCTGAATCAGATATAAGCACAACCGAGGCTGTACCAACCGATTCCACAGAAGATACATCTTTGGAATAATCATTAAATTCATTTTATCAAACAAAAACGTATAAAAGTTACAATATCGGACGATAATATATAGTAAAAATGTAGATTTTGTAATTTGTACTTTGATTTAATGGATAAATGTGATATAATATACAAATAGTGTGTGATTATATTGATTACTTACATATTTTTGTTTCTATATAAAAATTCTCTCTGCTGAGAGAGGTAAAGAGGTATTTTGAAGTTGGAAAAGTTTATAATAAACGGTGGCAAAAAGCTGTTCGGAGAGGTCACGATAAGCGGCGCGAAGAACGCGGCTGTTGCCATTATCCCTGCCACCATTTTGGCTGAGGGTCCTTGTGTTCTTGAAAATGTTCCTAATATAAATGATGTGACAATCGATTTACGAATCCTAACCGAAATGGGTGCTGACGTAAAAATCATCAATAAATCGACTATCCAGATTGATACGACTCACATAAGAGATACGGTAGTGCCTTATGAAATGGCGCGTTCAATGCGTGCGTCATATTATTTCCTCGGCACATTGCTCAGTCGTTTCCACCGTGCAAAGGTGTCAATGCCGGGCGGCTGCGACCTCGGCGACAGACCTATTGATCAGCACATCAAGTGCTTCAAAGCATTGGGAGCGAACTATTCCATTGAGCACGGAATTGTTGATATTTCAGCGGACAAGCTTATCGGTACGCAGATTTATTTTGACAAGGTAACAGTAGGAGCAACGATAAATGCTATGCTTGCGGCAGTAAAGGCAGAGGGTCTTACAATTCTCGAAAACGCCGCAAAAGAACCGCATATTGTAGATTTGGCAAATTTCCTTAATTCCATGGGCGCAGACATCATGGGCGCAGGAACTGATGTAATCAAAATCAGGGGCGTAAGCTCCCTTAAGGGTACAAACTACACGATTATTCCGGACCAGATTGAAGCGGGAACATTTATGATTGCTGCTGCTGCCACAAAAGGCAACGTTCTTATCAAGAACGTGATTCCGAAGCACCTTGAGCCAATCACATCAAAGCTGAGAAAAATAGGCGTTGTTGTGGAGGAATATGACGACAGCGTAAGAGTAATCGGTCAGGAGCATTACGAGCGCACAAGCGTTAAGACTATGCCTCACCCAGGATTCCCCACAGATATGCAGCCTCAGCTTGCAGCGCTGCTCACTCTTGCAAAGGGAACCAGCATCATTACCGAGGGAATATGGGACAACCGTTTTAAGTATGTTGACGAGCTGAGAAGAATGGGCGCCGACATTTCCGTTGACGGAAAGGTTGCTGTAATTGAGGGTGTCGAGCATTTGACCGGTGCGCCTGTCAAGGCAGTGGATTTGCGCGCAGGTGCTGCACTTATCATTGCAGGGCTTGAAACAAACGGAACAACCGAAATTGAGGATATTTTCCATATTGAACGCGGATATGAGGATATGGAAATCAAGCTGAGAGGACTTGGCGCGGACATTGTAAAGCGTACATTCCCTGATTCTATGAGAAAAGCTTTATAAATCGATGCCGTGCTTTTTGCACGGCATTTATATTGGAGGAAATATGGCAAGGATAGTACCGATATGCAGCAGCTCGACCACGGGCAATTCGGTTTATTTCGGTTCAGCTGAGCAGGGCATTCTGATTGATATGGGATGCAGCTTCAAAGCTCTCAAGACGGGACTTGAGCTTAACGGACTGTCGTTAGACTGCATTAAGGCGGTGTGCGTTACTCATGAACATTCCGACCATATCAAGGGACTGAAAATGCTTACAAAGCATACAAATATTCCCATATATGCCACCAACGGAACTCTCAACGCCATTGTAAACCAGCAGGCGGTAGTTTCGACCGCAAACTTACATGAGGTCAGCGAGCTTTCCTCTGCACCGATTGATATGGAAATAGAATCGTTCGCTACGCCTCATGACAGCGCCGAAAGCTGCGGTTATACCATGAAGCTTGAGGGCAGGAAGCTTGCGCTTTGCACCGACTTGGGGAATGTGACCGACACAGTGAGAGAAAGCCTTAAAGGCAGTGATTATGTTTTGCTTGAGGCAAATTATGACGAGGAAATGCTGCGGCTTAATCCGAAGTACCCGTATTATCTGAAAAAGCGAATCAGCTCTGGATATGGGCATTTGTCAAACGTAAAAACCGCTCAGTTTATGAAGGAGCTTGTTGAGCAAGGCACAAGACACATCACTCTTGGACACCTGAGCCTTAACAACAATACACCTCAAATGGCGAAAGAAACCATAACAAAGTCCCTTGAACAATGCGGAATAAGAGAAAACTGCGATTATGTTCTTGATGTTGCAGAGCCGTTAAACAGCGGGAAATACATAGCAATATAAAAAATCTGTATCAGTGTAAAGCTGATACAGATTTCAGTGCGTCGAAAAACTTGCCACCGGCAACTTTTTCGAGGATAATGTTGCGAAAATTTTTCACTTGTGGGGCGCTTTTTTTCTTGAAAAAAGCGCCCCACACCCCTGCAAAAAAGCGCTTTATATTGGGGCATTCCGACTTCTGCGGAAGTCGGCTTAGGGCTTTGCCCTAAGTACCCACCACCTTTTAAAAAAGGTGGACGAAAACTTTTAAATTAACTTTTTCGACAGGCTGAGTCAGGTCATAAATTGACCTGACTTTTTTATGCAACATTATTGACGTTTTGTGTTGAGTTTGTTAATATTATATTAACAAAAGAGGTCTATAATCTACATGATATTTTAACAGAATAAAGGAGAAAAAATGCTTCAGCTTAAAAAAATAACCAAGCAATACCGAATGGGCGA
>CAKSIR010000029.1 GCA_934462775.1 uncultured Ruminiclostridium sp. | reverse complement strand
CTGCTACTCAGAGCAGCGGGATTTTTGTTTATATAAGCTTGTCAAAATCGGCGACCAGCTCGTCCGGAAATCTCAGCTCAACAATCACAACGTCAAGCCATGTTCCGTCTGCGCCTTGACCGATACGTTCCCTTGTTCCCACGGTGCGGAAGCCCATTTTCCTGTGAAGCGCCAGACTTTCCTTGTTGATTGCGAAAATCCAGGATTCCAGCGTCCAAACGCCGTGCTTTGGAGCGTCCTCGATAACCCTTTTCATAAGGGCGGTGCCTACGCCTTTGCCTTTAGCGCCGTTATCAACGTAAATGCTGATTTCCGCAGCGCCGTGATAGGCATACATTCCGCGTGTAGGACAGAGGGTCAGCCAGCCGACAACCTTGCCGTCTATTTCCGCAGCATAGCGGCAGAATGGCAGGTGTCCGCGGTCAAATTCGTCGTAGTCGGCGGTTTCGCGGCGGTAGGTGGCTTTGCCGCCGTCAATGCCCTGCTGATGGATTGCGCGAACGGCAGGATAGTCGGATTTTTCCATTTCTCTGATTAGCATTCATATTACCTCAGGTACATTCTTGGGTCATGACTTTCCCAATATATAAAGCGTATGGTTGAAATTATAAAAAACGAGGTAAGGATACCCAGCAAGGCTCCTGCGCTGTCAATAAGCACATCGGTTACAAGGGGCGTTCTTCCGTCAACAAAATACTGGTGAATCTCGTCCGTAACCGCATATAGCGCAGGGATTAAAAAGGCTGAAAGAAACATGAAAAGTCGTTTCTTGAATATGAAAAACGTGCCTGTGTAGATAACAAAGCCCATGGATGCATACAGCCCGAAATGCGCGCATTTGCGGATAAAACGGTTAAGCTCAAGAATGACAAACTCCTTTTCGGTACTGCTGAATTTGTCGAAGCGGTCAAAAACAACCGCCGCAATTTTTCCGGTCACTTTTTCGGATAGCATATTGGTCTGGCTGCCGTCCTGTCCCGAAAGAGTAAAAACAAGCAGCATTATAATTGCTGCGACTGCCAGAAATGCAATGCCGACAGCAACACTTTTTCCTTTTTTCATTTGGATTCCTTTCGCGCAAATTACAATAACTGAGATAATTATAGTATAGTAAATGCCAAAAGTCAAGAACAGCCCTTGATTTGCGGCAAGGACTGCTGTTTGAACGGCTGCGCGGTAAAATCAGTGTTTTATCCAGAACTGTGATAGTGAAAAGTAAAAAAATCTCCTTATGCTCGCTCCTCCGTCTGTGTTGTGCGTTGGTCTTTGAAGTGTGCATAATCACTATGAGCTGCAGACGATATATAAAAAACGACAAGCATAGGGAATGTGCAGACAGAAAACAAAAAAAGCTCAACCTCTCGGTCAAGCTTTACATGGGTCCAGCGCCTTGCGCCGGTGGTTGGGCTAGCTGGATTCGAACCAGCGGGATGAGGGAGTCAAAGTCCCTTGCCTTACCACTTGGCGATAGCCCAATATAACTAAATTATTTTATCATTTATAGCGGCTTTTGTCAATAGTTTTCAGCCTGAAAAGCTGAAATAAGGGAAAATACAGCCCTCGGCGGCAATTTTGGTATTGACAATAAACTGCGACTATACTATAATTATTGTTAGTTGTAAAATTTACAAAAGAGGAAATAAACAAAATGGATTACAATTTTACCGCCATTGAACAGAAATGGCAAAAATATTGGGACGACAACAAGTCATTCCACGCTGAAAACGACTACTCAAAGCCAAAGTTCTACGCTCTGGTCGAGTTCCCTTATCCGTCGGGACAGGGTCTGCATATCGGACATCCGCGCCCGTATACGGCAATGGACATTGTGTCCAGAAAGCGCCGTCTTGAGGGCTATAATGTGCTTTTCCCGATGGGCTGGGACGCATTCGGTCTGCCAACTGAGAACTATGCAATCAAGAATAAAATTCACCCCGCAATCGTTACGGAAAAGAACGTTGCACGTTTCAAGAGCCAGTTAAAGGCGCTTGGCTTGTCCTTCGACTGGGACAGAGAAATCAACACGACCGACCCCGAATACTTCAAGTGGACGCAGTGGATTTTCCTCCAGATGTTCAAGAAGGGCCTTGCGTACAAGAAGGAAATGAACGTAAACTGGTGCACTTCCTGTAAGGTAGTTCTTGCAAACGAGGAAGTTGTTCAGGGCAAGTGCGAGCGCTGCGGCGGCGAGGTTGTCCACAAGGTAAAGAGCCAGTGGATGCTCAAGATTACCGAGTATGCACAGCGCCTTATTGACGACCTGTCAGAAGTGAATTATCTTGACAAAATCAAGGCTACACAGACGAACTGGATTGGCCGCTCCACAGGCGCGGAGGTTGATTTCGGCACAACAACAGGCGATACGCTTACTGTATATACGACGCGTCCGGACACGCTGTTCGGAGCAACCTACATGGTAATCGCTCCTGAGCATCCGAATATCGCTAAGTGGGCTGATCTGCTCACCAATATGGACGAGGTCAGGGCTTATCAGGAGCTTGCCGCAAAGAAGTCCGACTTCGACCGTACAGAAATGAACAAGGACAAGACAGGCGTTGAGTTAAAGGGCGTTAAGGCTGTCAACCCTGTAAACGGCAGGGAAATCCCGATTTTCATTTCAGACTACGTTCTGATGACATACGGAACAGGCGCAATTATGGCTGTTCCCGCCCATGATACACGCGACTACGAGTTCGCAAAGGTATTCGGTCTGCCGATTATCGAGGTCGTTAAGGGCGGCGATGTTACAAAGGAAGCCTTCACCGACTGCGCAACGGGAATTATGACAAATTCAGGCTTCTTAGACGGCTTAACCGTTGAGGACGCCAAGGTTAAAATCAAGGAATGGCTTGAAGAAACAGGAAAGGGCAAATCCAAGGTAAACTTCAAGCTCCGCGACTGGGTATTCTCACGCCAGAGATACTGGGGCGAGCCTATTCCCGTTGTAAACTGCGAAAAGTGCGGCTGGGTCGCACTGCCTGAGAGCGAGCTTCCGTTAAAGCTGCCTGAGGTTGAAAGCTATATGCCGACCGACAACGGCGAATCTCCGCTGGCTACACTGGAAAGCTTCATCAACACAACCTGCCCGTGCTGCGGCGGTCCTGCAAAGCGTGAAACCGACACAATGCCTCAGTGGGCAGGCTCGTCATGGTACTTCCTGCGCTACTGCGACCCGCACAACAAGGACGCAATCGCAAGCAAGGAAGCGCTGGATTACTGGATGCCTGTCGACTGGTACAACGGCGGTATGGAGCATACAACACTGCATCTGCTTTACTCGCGTTTCTGGCACAAGTTCCTCTATGACATCGGCGTTGTGGGAACAAAGGAACCGTACATGAAGCGTACAAGCCACGGCATGATTTTAGGCGAGGACGGACAGAAGATGTCCAAGTCCAGAGGCAACGTAATCAACCCGGACGATGTAATCAAGACCTACGGCGCTGATACGCTACGCCTGTATGAAATGTTTATCGGCGACTTTGAAAAGACAGCTCCCTGGAGTCCGTCGAGCATTAAGGGCTGCAAGAGATTCCTTGACAGAGTATGGGCGCTTCAGGATATTATCATTGACGGCGAGGAATACAGAAAGCCGCTTGAATCCTCGTTCCACAAGACAATAAAGAAGGTTTCCGAGGACATTGAGGCGCTGAAGTTCAACACGGCTATCGCTGCGCTCATGGCGCTTATCAATGACATTTACGCACAGGGCAGCGTTACAAAGGGCGAGTTCAGAACGTTCATCACACTGCTCAACCCGTTTGCGCCGCACATCACCGAGGAAATGTACAGCAACGTATTCGGCGGTATCCTTTCGCAGCAGAAGTGGGTAAGCTATGACGAAAACCTCTGCGTTGACGAAAGCGTTGAAATTGTTGTTCAGATTAACGGCAAGGTAAGAGCAAAGCTGACAGTTCCTGCCGGAATCGACAAGGACAAGCAGATCGAGCTTGCAATGGCTGACCCTGCCATAAAGTCGCAGATTGACGGAAAGACAATCGTTAAGCAGATTGCAGTTCCGGGCAAGCTGGTAAACATTGTAGTTAAATAAAAGCAGCTCCCATTGTCTTAGCGGCAATGGGAGCATTTAGTTTTATAGATTTTTATAAGGAAAAGGCTCGGATTTCTTTGAGCCTTTTTATTCCGCAATTTCCCTAAGTATAAGCTTTCCGCCAACATATCCGCACACAAAAACACGTTTATCCCTATCCTCAAGGACAATAACCGACCGCGCTTTTTTTCGTCCGCATCGAACGGTTATGCGGTGCTGTCCGACCGTTTCGCCAATGCTGCGGGATTCGTTTTGAGGAATAATGTCCGTCTGTCTGCCGTCAATGCAAAGCTGAAAATCGCCCTCTTGTTTGTCGCTGATTATACGGCTGAAGGTAAGCACGGCGCTTCCTGCTTTGGTTTTCTTTTCCCTGCTTTTTCTCAGCGAATAAACAAAATCTCTGTCCCACAGCATTACGCCGTTTTTTGCCGCAAGGCTTTCTGCCTGAGCTGTAAAGCCGTTGTTGGTAAGCACCGCGCATTTGCCGCATTTGTAATAGCTCATGGACGCGTAAGCTTCCTGAACCGCTTTTACGCCTACGGGCCTGCCGTAACGCTTGCACTGAACAGCTATCCATTCATTGCCGCGGCTGATGATAATATCCGCGCCGTAATCGCCTGTTTCCCTTGTCATGCTTTCAACGGTGTATCCGTTTCGGCTCAGCAGCTCGGCGCAGTAATCCTCAAACTCCTCGCCGCTCATTTCGTCCATTTCGTCAGCGTCGGTTTTCCCCTTGGCAAAATGGATTACAAGCAGTATAAGCAGGATAACTCCCGCCGTAATAAAAGCGTACAGCATTAAACAAGGCTCCTGTAAAGGTCGAGGAAGTCCTGCTTGACGCGGGTGAAATCCCGCTGTGAAAAGTCAGGCTGCGATTTTATTTCGGGCGGATTGTCAAACAGCTTTGCGTCGGCAAGTACGGCAAACTCGTAGTACAGCATACAGTCGTCTGCCGCCGAAATAAGCTTTAAGTCCTCTTGGCTCAGGTCAAGCCCGAACTTGCTCCAGATTACATTCTGCAAATTACGCTCAATCTCAAGGTAATTGGTAAGGTGGTGCTTGACGGGGCGGGTTATGTCCGAAAGGTACGCTTCGCTTGCGTCGTGGAGCAGGCAGGCAAGCTGCTGCTTTTTGGTGTATCCTCTTGCTTTTCCCTCAAGGGCGCAGTTTAATGAATGCTGCGCTACCGAGAAGAAGCTCTTGAAATGTCCGTTGGCACGGCACATATAGGAAAGCGCATGGGCGATGTCCTCAATGCATATATTCTCAGGGGTTGGAGCGAGGGGCGAAAAGAAGTGCTTGTTTATGGTAAGAATACAGTCAGACCGTTTCATCTTTTTCTCCTATAAATTCAAATCGGGCGCAGGCTTTTCCGTCCCGCTCAACCTTTTCGTTCCACATTGACGCAGGACGCACCCATAGTTCTCTGCCGCCGTAAAGGGCGCGGTAAACTACCGTTTCCTCAAGCGTTTCGCTGTTTTTCGCCATGCCGATTACCTCATATTTATTTCCTTTAAAATGGCGGTAAATTCCTTTTCTTATTTCCATGATTATATGCCTTTCCAAGCTGTACGAATTCCGAGCGTTATTGTCGAAATTCTTGTCGATGTTTGTCGCTTTTTATCAAATAAGAGGTTATTTTGAATTTCAAACAAAATAATTTTTAAAAAGCCTTGCATTTTTCGGAAAATTATTATACAATATCCAAAGAAGTCAAAAAATATCGATAAAAAAGGGGGGCGGAAAAAATAAAATCCTGTACTTTTTTCGGAATTGACATCAACGAATTCAGCTTTGGGCTTGACTACACAAGTCCGTCTTGCATAAAGCTGAAAATGCAGCTCACCCAGCTTATAAACCAGCAGTTCATCAACGGAGTAAAGAAGTTTTTTTCCACCTGCGAGCAGGGCACAGAGCTGTGGGCGGCAGAGATTATCACCGCGCGGATGATAACTGATTCGGAAATTGAGCTTAACTGTCTGCTGCCCTCCGAGGAGCAGCCTATAAAGTGGTGTCTTGACAATCAGGAGCAGTATTTTAAGGTGCTTGAGGATTGCTCAAGGGTAAGGTATCTCAGTAAGCACCCTATTGAGAACGGACTTGATATAAGCAGAAAAAAGCTTATTGACATGAGCAGCAACGTTGTTGCGGTAGTGCCGAGAAACAAAACCTTTCCGGTTTTAGAATACGCAAAGTACAAAAACCGCGAAATTACATACCTTTATGTAGATTAGCTTCGGATTCAACTGTCCGGAGCTTTTCTTTTGCCTTGTAGTAAAGGGTATAAAGCTCCTGCACCGAGTTTTCCAGGAAGTAATAATGCAGGACGTACGGAATTTCAAGCAGCAGGAAAAGCCCGCCAAGGAGCATTATCAGATTTGGCGCGCCGCCCGAAAATACAAGGCAAAGCACTGTCATAATCGCAAAGGTCATGGTTACAATAAGATGTACCAGTCTTTCGTGCTGATAAAAGCCTATTCGGGCAGTCATGTCCTCCACAAGCTGCCGCCAGTCGGTTTCCTTTGAATCGTCGTCAAGGGTTTTCTTCACAAGCGCCTTGTATTCCTTGATTTCACTCTTCATTGCCGTCCTCCATCATAATTTCCTTAAGCTGTGCCAAAAGGTCGTTGTCAAGCTGATTTTCAATAAATTCGGAAATATTGTCCGCTTCATCGCCATTGAAAACAAATCTGCGGCGCTCGATAAAATCGCGGTAATCGCGCAGATTGTCCGTGTGGCTGCGCCAGCTTTCCAGTACAAACTCCGCCTTTGTCCGCAGGTCCTTTGAATCGGCAGGCAGCTTAACAAAGTCCGCTATTCCAAGACTCATGTAGTTTTCAAGCGTGTTTTTATCCATGTCCTTCATCAGCATTATCGTAGGGCAGGAATCGCTGTCCCTGACTCTGCGAATCTGACGTAGCGTGTTTCCGCCGTCAATGTAGTCCATTTTCTGGGTGATTATCATTAGGTCAAAGGGCTTTATTTTAACCGCCTCGATTGCGGTTATTCCGTTGTCGCAGAATACAATGCGGTATTTTTCCGAATCGAACGTATCCTTTATTGTTTTTAGCTGTTTTTCATCGTTCGTCACTGCAAGGATTGTGTACATAATGCGCTCCTATTCCTATCTACGTTATATGAAATGGGAATATCTTCACAATTTAATAGTATAACACATAATGGGAAAAATTTCAATACACCCTTGACAATTGTATACTTAAATGGTATATTTTTAATAAAGACAGAAAGAGGAGAACGCAAAACATGAACAAGGAGAAATTCGATGTTGGCGGAATGACCTGCGCCGCCTGTCAGGCACACGTTGAAAAGGCTGTTGCAAAGCTGGACGGCGTTAAAAGCGTAAGCGTTAATCTGCTTGCAAATTCAATGCAGGTCGAATATGAGAACATCAGCGAAAACGACATTATAAAGGCAGTGGAAAACGCAGGCTACACCGCGAAAAGGCACGGCGCTCAGAAGAAAAGCGCATCCGCCTCCGCGCAGCGCGCAAAGGAGCTTCACTCTATGAAAGTGCGGCTGATCGTATCGTTTGCGTTTTTGATACCGCTTTTTTATATTTCGATGGGCTCAATGGCGGGGCTTCCCGTGCCGCCGTTTATGGCAGGACATGAGAACATATCAGCCTTTGCGTTTACGCAGTTCCTGCTGACCCTGCCGATAATGTTCATCAACCGCAAGTATTATGAAAACGGCTTTAAAAGCCTGTTTCACGGTTCGCCGAACATGGATTCACTTATTGCCATTGGCTCGTCGGCTGCGGTTGTTTACGGCGTTTACACGATATATAAAATCGGCGCGCTGCTTGGACAGGGGGACATTCACGGTGCGCACGAATTCGGAATGAATCTTTATTTTGAAAGCGCGGGAACGATTCTCACGCTTATTACTCTTGGCAAATTCCTTGAAACAAGGGCAAAGGGAAAGACCTCCGAGGCAATCGAAAAGCTGATGAATCTTGCGCCTAAGACGGCGCTTGTTGAGCGCGGCGGCGCTGAAACGGAAATACCTGCCGAGGAAATCGCTGTCGGCGATATTGTGATTATTAAGCCGGGCATGAGCGCTCCTGTTGACGGAACGCTGATTGACGGCAGCGGAACAATGGATCAGTCGGCGGTTACAGGCGAGAGCGTTCCTGTTGAAAAGAAGAGCGGCGACAAGATTATTGCCGCCACAACAAACAAATCGGGCTATTTCAGAATGAAAGCGGAAAGAGTAGGCGCTGACACTACTCTTGCTCAGATTATCAGCCTTGTGGAGGACGCAACAGGTTCAAAAGCGCCTATTGCCAAGCTTGCCGACAAAATCGCAGGGGTGTTCGTGCCTGTGGTTATCTGCATTGCCCTTGCGGCGGCAGTTGTGTGGCTGCTGGTGGGGGAAAGCTTTGAGTTTGCTCTCTCCGTGGCGATTGCCGTACTGGTTATTTCCTGTCCCTGCGCGCTCGGACTTGCAACCCCTGTCGCAATAATGGTGGGAACAGGAAAAGGCGCTGAAAACGGTATTCTTATCAAATCCGCCGAAGCGCTTGAAACCGCTCACAAGATAAACGCGGTGGTAATGGACAAGACCGGCACCATTACCGAGGGTAAAACAAAGGTCGTTGGCATTGCCTCATCTGACGAGCGTCACCTGCTCGAAATTGCGGCAGGACTTGAAAAAAAATCCGAGCATCCGCTTGCTGAAGCCATTGTTTCCTATGCAGAGGAAAAGGGCATTCCGGCAGCAGATACAGCGGAATTCAACGCAGTTTTCGGCAGGGGAATCAGCGGCAGGATTGACGGCGAAATATGCTATGCAGGCAACCTGAAGTTTATGCAGGAAAGCGGCGTTGATACGGCAGGCTATGAGCATAAGGCGGAGGAATTCGCCGAAAAAGGCGCAACGCCTATGTATATTGCGGAGGGCGGCAGCGTTATTGGCATTATTGCCGCAGGCGACACTGTAAAGCCCACCGGCGCGGCGGCAGTAAAGGAGCTTAAGCGCCTTGGCGCGCAGGTAATAATGCTCAGCGGCGACAACGAAAAGACTGCAAGAGCGGTTGCTTCATCGCTGGGAATTGACAAGGTAATTGCGGAGGTAATGCCGCAGGATAAGGAAAAGCACGTTGCCGAGCTGCAAAAGCAAGGCTTATGCGTTGCCATGGTGGGCGACGGAATCAACGACGCGCCTGCTCTTGCAAGAGCGGACGTGGGAATTGCAATCGGCGCAGGCACGGACATTGCCATTGAATCGGCTGATATTGTGCTGTTAAAAAACGACCCGATGGACGTTGCGGGCGCAATATCTCTAAGCAAGGCGGTAATCCGAAATATAAAGGAGAACCTTTTCTGGGCGTTCTTCTACAACAGCGTGGGAATCCCCGTTGCGGCAGGCGTATTCTTCAGCCTTTGGGGCTGGACCCTTAATCCGATGCTTGCGGCAGCGGCAATGAGCCTAAGCTCGGTTTGCGTTGTTACAAACGCGCTCAGACTTAAGTTTTTCAGGTATAAAAAGCCCGATGTACCAACCGTCGCGGCAGAGGAAACAATAAAGGAGAACGGTATGAAAAAGGAAATCGTAATTGAAGGCATGATGTGCAAAAACTGTCAGGCGCACGTTTCAAAGGCGCTTAACAGCATTGACGGTGTAACCGCCGAGGTAAGCCTTGAAAAGAAAACAGCGTATTGTGAAATCAGCGGAGATGTAAGCGATGAAACGCTGAAAAAGGCTGTAAAGGACGCAGGCTATAAGGTAGTTAAAATTTCATAAGGATATAATGAAACACCCATTGTCGGAGATAATGGGTGTTTCAGCGTGTCGAAAAACTGAGGCTCGGAGAAATCCGAGCCTTTTTATTATAATGTTTCGGTTGTGTTGTCCTTTGAGGCTTCTTCAGCGTTCTCTGTTCCCAAGAAGCTTGGAAGCTCCATTCCTGCCTGCTTGAACACCTCGTTCAGCGGAGGAACCGCCTTCATCATGCCGCTGATAAAGTTTGCTGTCGAGGATTTGCCGTCGCCGTTAGCGCCTGAATCCCAAACTGTAACCTTGTCAATCTTGATATTCTTAACTGCGTCAACCTGAATACGCATAAGCTCTTCAAGCTTGTCGGCAACCATAAGCTTAACTGCGCTGTCAGCTTCACCGCCTGCTGCATTAACAAGCTCCTGCATACCTTCTGCCTGCTTCATGAGCAGCTCCTTAGTACCGTTTGCCTGAGCCTCCATTTTAGCGAAGATAGCGTCAGCTTCACCCTTTGCCTTGCGGCGGAGAACCTCAGCCTCGGCTTCGGCTGCGATTTCAGCCTGCTGCTTTGCGATTTCGGCCTTTACGATAATATCAGCCTGCTGGGTTGCTCTTTCAAGCTGTGCACGGGTTTCTTCGGCGATTTTCTGCGCTGCGTAGGCTTCTTCCTTTGCCTTTGCTGCCTGAACGGCTTCTGCCGCTGTTGCAAGCTTGAGGGCTTCGGCTTCCTTTTCACGTCTTGCCGCCTCAGACTGTGCAACCTCTACCTTAGCCGTGTTTTCACCCTGAATAGCTGTTGCGTTTGCTGCTGCAACCTGGATACGCTGGTCGCGGCGTGCGTTTGCCTGGCCGATTTCACCATCTCTGTCCTTTTCTGCAACGGACTTCTTGGCGTCGTTGATTGCCTTTGCGGCAGCTTCTTTACCGAGAGCGTCGATATATCCCGACTCGTCGTTAATATCGGTTACGTTTACGTTGATAAGGCGCAGACCGATTTTCTTAAGCTCTATTTCAACGTTGTTTGAAACGGCAACGAGGAACTTGTCACGGTCTGTGTTGATTTCCTCGATTTCCATTGTTGCAATTACAAGACGGAGCTGACCGAAGATAATATCCTTTGCAAGCTCCTGGATTTCGTTAAGGCGAAGTCCTAACAGACGCTCGGCGGCGTTCTGCATAATGCCGGGTTCGGTTGAGATGCCGACTGTGAATCTTGACGGTACGTCAACACGGATATTCTGCTTGGAAAGAGCGTTTTTCAGGTCAACGTTAATTGAGATAGGCGTTAAGTCAAGATACTGATACGACTGGAGAATCGGCAGAATAAATGCCGCGCCGCCGTGGATACATCTTGCGCTTCTTGCCTGACCGTTTTTGTCGCTGCCGACCTTACCGTAAATAACCAGTACCTTGTCTGACGGGCATTTGCGGTAGCGAGAGAGAATTCCTGCGATAAGGGCGAACAGAATAACTGCGCCTACGCATATCGCAATCAAAATAATTGGGTCCATGTTAATTTCCTCCGTAATATTATGTTTTGTGCTGATTATTCAGCTTTTTCAACCACAAGTGTTCCTCCGCGAATGTCAACCACTCTTACAGAGACGTTGCTGGGGAGGGCTTCCTCGCTGTCGGAGATTGCGTCATATTCCAGAAAGCGTTCTCCCGCGGTAATGTTTACCTTGCCCTTTCCCTGATTTTTCG
This sequence comes from uncultured Ruminiclostridium sp., assembly GCA_934462775.1. Lineage (GTDB taxonomy): Bacteria > Bacillota > Clostridia > Oscillospirales > Ruminococcaceae > Ruminiclostridium_E. The sequence continues at coordinate 8,795 of CAKSIR010000029.1, read as the reverse complement.
GCGGGATCGGTATGTAAACCGTTCCCGACTGACCGAGAAGATTCTTTATATTTATATTGCCGTTTTGAGCAAGTTTTGCGGAAAGCTGGATTATTTTTGCAACACCGAACATTGCGCAAAAGCCAAGCGCCGCGCCTGCCAGCATTGAAAGGGCAATGTGCAGACCACCGTTGATGCATACCAGCGATGTCCAGCTGAATACGCACAGAAAAGCAATAACGCCCTGCACCGTGAACAGCTGCATTGTGCTGAAATCGCCCGGGTTCGAGCCGTCTGTATAATGTATGTCGCCGCCTGGGGAGTCAGCTGTCATATTGCCGGATAAATCCCCGTCAAATCCGTCCATTCCCGAGGTGTCGCTGAAATTAACGCCCTCGCCGCTGTTGCCGAAGCCCACGCAAAGAAGAATTGTCTGAATAATCAGTATCAATGTTGCGGGAATTGCTATACAATATAACACCTGCTCTGCAACTGCGAGAGTTTCCCACCAAGACGTGAACCATTCCATATAATCACTCCTTCTGTTACGTTCTGTAAATATCATTTACCTTGATTATACCACAATTTGCTCAAAAGTCAATATATTTCTATTCAAAACTGAAAAATCGTCAAACTGACGATTTATGGGCTTATCCTTTGTATAATCTGTAAAAAACGTAAAAATATCAAAAAAGGGGTTGATTTTTTCCTTGTTAAGTGTTAAACTACAAGTAAATAATATTTACTGTAAGAAGGGAGTGAGCAGATGAACAGCGCAGAGTTAGGCAAAAGAATAAAGGAGGCTCGCCTTGCAAAAAAGATGACTCAGTCAGAGGTGGTAGGGGATTTCATCACGCGGAATATGCTGAGTCAGATTGAAAGCGGAAGCGCCTGCCCGTCCATAAAAACGCTGCAATATCTTGCAAAGGTGTTGGAAATCCCGATTAAGGACCTGATTCCCGACGACGGCGGAAGTCAGTCAGAGCCTGTTGACGACAGCATTGTGTCGATACTGATAAAGGCTAAGGACGCCTATAAGGTCGGAAATTACTCCCTTGCAACGGAAATAGCCGAACCTATGAGCATTGAAAACAGCGCGTTTTACGATGAAAGCTGTGCAATTCTTGCCATGTCCTACATCTCGCTTGCGAAGGAAAGGGAACAGGACGGACAGTTCAAGGAGGCGGCAAAGTTTGCCGAAAAGGCTGAGAAATATGCCGACAAGGGCATTTATTCAGGCAGAGAGGTAAAAACGAAGGCGCTGCTTATGCTTGACGAATTGGCGGAAAAGCTGTGACGGATACAGCGTTTTTTCGACACGCTGAAATAAGCTCCCCTTTACGCTGTAAAGGGGAGCTTCCTATATCTGAACATTTACCAGTTCATTACCCTGCATATTTCTTCCTTAAGCTTTGCGGCAACCTTTTGGTGCGACTTCTCGCTTGGGTGCCAGTCTGCTCCGATTCCGTCCTCGTCTTTCTGAACGTCAAGCTGAACATAGTGAACACGGCCGCTGTTTTTCAGCTTGACCTGCTTTTCAATTTCCTCGCAAAGGTCCTGCCCCATTACGCCTAAAGTGCAGAAAATCTGCGCTGTCGGATTCTTTTCCATAATGTAGTCAAGAAGCCTGCCGTATTCCGTGCCGAAATGGTTTACGCGCTCGTCAACGTGCCTTGTGTAGCTCAGGTCGTTTGTGCCGAGGAACAGCACAACCACGTCAGGCTGAAAGCGGCTGAAATCCCACTGCTCGAACGGCTGCTGCTTTAGGTCGTTGCTGTAACCTGCGTCGGTGCAGGGGTAAATCATAGGGAACAGCCAGTCGTCAAGAGGCTTGTCCTCCGTTTCCGGAACCCAGCGTGAAATAACGCCGATGCCGCTCCATGAAACATAGTTTGCGTCAGCGTCAAGCTCTCTTGTTAAAATTCCCGCATAGTTAGTCAGCGGATTTTCCTGTTCTGTGCAGAACTGGTCGACGTTGTACACGCCCTCGATTCCGTATCCGCAGGTAATGGAATCGCCGTCAAACTCTATTCTGCGCTGCTTTTTCGGCGTCGGAACAGGCGTTGTTCCCTCCACAATCAGCTTCTTGATTCCCACCTTGCCAAACGCCGCCTCGGACATTTTGACAAGCTTTACAGTTACCGTCTGCGGCTGCTCGCTTTCAAAAAGAGTGTATGTCTTTTCACTGTCGGTGAGCATAAAGCGCTGGGTTATTTTGCCGTTTACAAGCACTGCAGCCTGCGCAGCAAACTGATACTTGCTCCATTCCTCATACTTGAAATCGGAGGTGAGCACTGCTTCCGCCTTTGTTCCCGTGAAGGTAAACTCTATTGCGGAGGCGGAATAGTTTATGTATCTTACTCCGTCTATAACCAGTGTTCGTCCGTGAACCTTAACATATTTTTCATCTGCCTGAAATTCCATAACAAAACCTCGCTAAATGTGATGTATCTAATGAATTATATCACATATAACGAGGTAAATCAACTAATTCTGCGGCATTTTCTTCGATTTTTTTATAAACACAATAAAATCAACGCCTACAAGGAACATACAAACCGTCCAGATAATCGGCTCAATAATGCATACGCCGAAGTATCCCAATGCAGGAGCGATAAATCCAACCGCCGCAAATTTTCCCACAAGCTCCACCGCGCTTGCGCAGAGAGGAACTATTTTTCTGCCTATTCCCTGAAGGCTTGAACGAAGCACCAGCAGCAGCGAAAGCATAAAGAAGAACGGAATGTTAATTTTAATGTAGAATGCCGCCGTTTCCAGCAGTTCCTTTTCGTTTGAGCCGGTAAGAGCGGACACCATGAAGTCGCTGCCCACAAACACAAGCACAATGGAAATCGCCGACCAGACAAAGGCAAGAAGTATCGAAGTTATAATTCCCTTTTTAACTCTGTCGTACTTGCCTGCGCCGTAATTCTGGCTTGCAAAGGTAGACGCCGCCATGCTGATTGTGCCGAGCGGCAGCATGAAAATGTCGTCCAGCTTACGGGCTGCCGTATGGGCGGCAATAGTGGTCGAGCCAAAGCCGTTTACCGCTCTCTGAAGCGCGACCGAGCCGACAGAAACAATAGCGTACATAAGTCCCATTGAAAGGGCGGTGGTGCTGAGGTCTGAAAGCAGGTATTTGTCCATAACGAGATATTTTTTCTTGAAATGGAGCAGGGGACACTTCTTTATAATGTAAATCAGGCAAAGCACAACCGAAACCGCCTGCGCGATTACCGTGGCGTAAGCTGCGCCCGAAATTCCCATTGACGGAACAAAGGCAAGGTCGGCAGCAATATTCACCACCGTTGCAGCAACAAGAAAAACAAGGGGCGCGGTGCTGTTTCCGATAGCGCGCAGCATTGCCGCCATCATGTTATATAGCATCGTTATAACCGAGAACGCAAGGATAATTATAAGGTACTCCGCCGCCGCGTCGATTATATCGGAGGGGGTCTGCAAAAATTCAAGCAGCGGTCTTATTCCGAGCAGACTTGCCGCCGTGAGAACTACTGATATTCCGAGGGTCAGCACCACAGTAAGGCAAACCGACTTGCTCATATCCTCGTAGGATTTTCTGCCGAAAAAGCGGGCGATAACTACCGAAAAGCCGTTGGTCGCGCCGTTTGCAAAGCCTATTATCAAATTGTAGATTGCGGATGTAGCGCCGATTGCCGCTAAGGAATCATCTCCGAGAACATGACCGATTACCGCCGTATCAACAACATTGTAAAGCTGCTGAAACACGTTTCCTATAAGTATCGGAAATGCAAAGAAAAGTAAAAGCTTCAGCGGTTTTCCCACTGTCATATCGAGCTGCGCTCTTGTCAAAGATAATCATTCCTTTCCGCAAATTTCATCATATATTATCATAAATTCAGCAATAATGCAATACGGTGCCGGAATGTTTCGGACAAATTCGTTATTGTTTTCTCAAACGTACAAAAAAGAGCCGAATCAAGTTCAGCTCTTTATTATTTTGCATAAATCAGCCGTTTACCGTCGCAATGAAACGGTCAAACGCCTTTCTGCCCTCGTCTGTGCATTTATAAACGCCTGCGTCCTCAAGTACGCGGCTGAACACTGCGCCGATTTCCTTTTTCAGAATTTCGTCCGCGTTGTCAGCGGTGAAGCTGTACTTTTTCAGCAGCTCCTCAGCCCAGTCTGCGTGCTTTTCTATGTCGGCGTTTTCTCTGATGTTTTTGCCGTTTACAAGGCAGTCGGACAGAACCGCAATTTCGTTCTTCAGTCTTGCAGGCAGAATCGCCATGCCCATAACCTCGATAAGACCGATGTTTTCCTTCTTGATATGGTGCAGCTCCGCATGAGGGTGATATACGCCGAGAGGGTGCTCCTCGGTGGTAATGTTGTTTCTGAGAACAAGGTCAAGCTGGAATTTGTCCCCCGCCATTCTTGCGATAGGAGTTATGGTGTTGTGCGGCTCGCCGTCTGTTTCGGCGTAAATAAATGCGCTTTCGTCCGTGTAGCCTCTCCACCTTGTGAGGATTTTGTCGGCAAGGTCGGTAAGTCTGCCGCTGTTTGACGAGGTAAGGCGGATAACCGACATTGGCCACTTTACAATTGCCGCGTCAATATCGTCATAGCCCTTGAAGCTGATTTTCTTTTCAGCGGGAGCGGCCGCCATTGGGAATGTGAAATTGCCGCCCTGAAAATGCTCGTGAGCGAGTATTGAGCCGCCCACTATGGGCAGGTCGGCGTTTGAGCCTACAAAGTAATGAGGGAACTGTCTTACAAAGTCAAACAGCTTGTTGAAAGCGGATCTGTCTATTTTCATCGGAATGTGCTTCTTGTTGAAAATAATGCAGTGCTCGTTATAGTAAACGTAGGGCGAATACTGGAATCCCCAGTCCTCTCCGCAGATTTCGATAGGCATTATGCGGTGATTTTGTCTTGCGGGGTGGTTAAGACGGCCTGCATAGCCCTCGTTTTCGTAGCAAAGCTGGCATTTCGGATAGCCGCTCTGCTTTGCGTTTTTTGCTGCCGCGATTGCCTTAGGGTCCTTTTCGGGCTTAGACAGATTTATTGTAATTACAAGGTCGCCGTATTCCGTGGGAGAAAGCCACTTTATGTCCTTTGCAATTCGGTCGCGTCTGATGTAGTTTGTATCTCCGCTGAATTTGTAGAAGTAGTCGGTTGCAGCCTTTTTATCCTTTTCGTACAGCTTTTCAAACTCCTCCGCAGCAACGCTTGTAGGGGGAGTAAGGGCGCCCATTACCTTTGTATCGAACAAATCGCGGTAAACAACGCTGCCGCCGTCCATAAGACCTTTTTCAAAGGCGTAAGTACAGATGCTGTCCAGTATTTCGCAAAGAGGTCTGTTTTCGTCTGACACCGTTTCCTCGTAATCGTCCAGTTTCAGAATTTCAAGCACTCTGTTGATTGTATAAACCCTGTCGATTGGCTTTACAAGCCCGCACTTAACGCCGTATGCGACAAGGTCGGAAATATCGTTGTAAATCATAAACATTCCTCTTTCGATTATATTTTATCTATATTTTAACTCCATTGCTGTTTGCTGTCAATATAAAATTCTTCACAGAGTGAGAGCAAGGTTAATATTCTCATAAAAAAGGCAGTGATTAGCTCACTGCCTATGACTTCCTATTATCGCCCTTACCGACCTGAATATATACGGCTTCAGCTCGTCAATGGGTACAGGCTCATTGAATAAAATAGAGCTGTAACAGCTTGAGCTTACCAGCTCCACAATCAGGAACAGCATAATCTCCGCCTGCTTTATATCAGGCTCGCTCTTGATTATTTCCGCAAGAACCGTGCGGTAGTCCGATTGGGCTGCATCACTGGGCAGCTTAAGCGCATTCTTGAAAACGCTCCAGCTCAGGTTTTTTGCAACAAACCCAAGGAGCTGCTTGTCCTCTGTAAGCTGGTCGATAATGCAGTCAGCAATGAAAACTATCCTGCTTTCAGCGTCGGGCAGGCTTTCACCCTGTTCGTTGAGCGCCTTGCAGGCATTTTCAAACAATATTCCCGATTTATGGGTAATAAGGCGGTTGCGCAGGTCGAATTTGTCCTTGAAATAAAGGTAAAAAGTGCCTTTGGCAACGCCTGCACGGTCGGTAATATCGGAAACGGTGGTTTTGGCGATTCCCTTCGTTGTGAAAAGCTCAAACGCAGTATTGAGCAGGGATTCCTGCTTATGCTTTTTATTCAGTTCAAGCTTGCCCATAACGCACCCTCTTTCCGATTGCTTGTTTTATTATAGTATATCCAATGACGCAAGTCAACAACGATTTTGGACAATATGCTGCTTTTCCGCCTGAGGATTTATTCAACAATGGTGTACATCAGATTTTCCCAGCAAAGCTTTGTTCCTATGTCAATCCCGTCAGGCAGCAGCGCAAGGGCAACAAGCATAAGCTCGTCGTCCTCAATGTCGGTGCGCTTTAGGTTTGCGTAATCTCCCGAAATATCGGCGACAACATAATAATACGGTCCCATTATCCATACCTCACTACGTCGGTTACTTCGCCGTTTCTTACGGCAACTCTCGGCACTCTGTGTCCCACGTTGCACACAAGCTCATAGCCGATTGTGCCAAGCTTATCGGCAATATTGTCTATTGTGGTTTCAGGGAACTTATCGGAATAAATTTCGGCAATATCGCCTACCGTTACTCCCTCTATATCCGTTACGTCAACGATTATCTGATCCATGCAGACGCGGCCGCAGATAGGCGCAAGCTTTCCTCTGATTCCGACAAATCCGTTGTTTGAAAGCTGACGCGAATATCCGTCTGCATAGCCTACCGGAATTACCGCAAGGAGCTTTTCGCTGTTGGCGGTGTATGTTCTGCCGTAGCTTACGTCGGTTCCCGTAGGAACACGTTTCAGCTGGCAAACCGTGCTTCTTACCGACATAACAGGCGTCAGCTTCATCGGAACCTCGCAGGCGGTATTGGGCATATAGCCGTACATAATTACTCCCGCGCGTACAATATCGCCCTCGTAATCGGAGTGGTACAGGATTCCGCCGCTGTTCTGTGAGTGGATTAGCAGCCCCTTGTTTTTCGCAATGGAAAGCAGCTTGCTTTCCTGCCTGTCGGTGTACTCAATATCGCTTTCGTCAAGGCTGTCGGCGACTGCAAAATGGGTGTACGCGCCCTCGCACTTAAGTCCCTCCATTGCAAGGATTTTGTCCATTTCTTCCTCGGTGTCGATGCCGATTCGGGTCATTCCCGTATTCACCTTGATATGCACGCGGATTTTTGCGTTTTTCGCAAGAGCATAGTCGCTGAGCCGTTTAGCGTACTCAACGCTGCCCACCGTGTGAATAATATCATGCTTAATTATGCTGTCGATGTAAGGCTCTTCCGTGTAGCCGAAAACTACAATATTTGCATTTGGGAGAATATCTCTCAGGTCCTCGGCTTCCCATATATTGGAAACTGCAAAATAGTTTACGCCCAGCCTTGAAAGCTCGGTGCATACGGTCTTGTCGTCATGACCGTAGGCGTTGGCTTTTACAACCGCCATTATCTCCTTGCCGCCGATAAGCTTTTTTATTTGGGCAATGTTGCTGTCGAGAGCGTCAAGGCTGATTTCCGCCCATGTCCGTTTAAGAAAATCTATCATTATAGAGTATCTCCGTAAAATTATTTAATGGCGCCATATTTTAGTCGGCGCTTCTTGTTTTTTCAATGAATATGTGGTATTATATATTATATTACTTTTTAATCAGAATTTCAAGTTAATGTTCGGAGGAATTATGTCCGTCAGAAGAAAAAGCAACTGGTATATATATGTAATTACTTTTATTATAACAGCCGCTCTGCTGAGCTTTGTGGTGTGGAAAATATGGGATTATCTTTTCCCCGCAAAGGAAACGGTTACAACAAGCGTCAGCGGTATAACCGATTTCCGCCCCGACGCGTCCAACAATATGACGGTGCTGCTCATGCTTTCCGAAGAAAAGGCGGCAATTCCCGAATACTATATGCTGGTAAGCTACCGTCCGAAGGACGAGGTAATCTCACTTGTGCCGCTGAGAGCGGACACCTACACTATCGAAGGCGGCGTTTCGGGAAACCTTATGCAGATTTATCAGCAGAACGGTTCGCAGGGCGTTATGTATGCAATGGAAAACCTTGCGGGCGTGAAATGCGACTTCTATGTGAAGTTTGACAAGGCGGCGTTTGTGGAGTTCGCCAACATTGCGGGAACTGTTTCGGTAAATATTCCGTACACCCTGACCGACCCCGAAACAGGCGACCTGGACTTTGCGTCAGGTGCGCAGATTCTTGACGGCGAGCAGCTTTACAAGTACATCACCTACAAGAATTTCACCGAGGGAGTCGAGTACACCAACGTTGTGCTGGGTTCAACAATTTCTGCAATGATAAACCAGAATTTCCGCAATCTCACAACCACCGACCTGCAAACGTTCGCAAACCAGATAATCAACAACGCCGATACCGACTTTGAATTTGACGATTACACAGCCCGTCAGCAGGCGTTCCTCTACACAACGGAAAACAGCTACAATCCTGCCGAATACTATATTCCATACGGCGATTATGACGAAAACGGCTGTTTTATACTCGCCGAAAATTCAGCGGCAACTATCCGCGACAGAATGGGCATCGAGCAATAAGATAGGCGTGAAAAAATCATATTAAAAGTTTTTGTCCACTTTTTTCAAAAAGTGGTGGGTACTTAGGGCAAAGCCCTAAGTCGTCCTCCGCAGAGGACGAAATTCTCAATTTAAAGCGCTTTTTTGCAGGGGTGTGGGGCGCTTTTTTCAAGAAAAAAAGCGCCCCACAAGTGAATAATTTTCAC
>CAKSIR010000028.1 GCA_934462775.1 uncultured Ruminiclostridium sp. | reverse complement strand
GACTTAGGGCTTTGCCCTAAGTACCCACCACCTTTTGAAAAAGGTGGACGAAAACTTTAAATTTGACTTTTTCGACAGTCTAGGAGCAGGCAACAGCTAACAGCTTTGCCTGCTCTTTGTTTTAAAAAATTCGCAGATTGCAATTTTCTTCGCTGTAATGCGACATTTCAATATATTGACGAAAGTTTCAGCTAAAATACATTATATTGATAAAATCGCAAAAGATTGTTTAAAACGGAGAAATGATATATGCAAATTTGGTCAAATTAGACAATTTCTTACATGAAATTTTTCAATGCCAAAAATTACTAAGTTAAAAATAAAGGTTGATTTTTATTTTTACTCGGTGTATAATATAAAAGTGGTATTTTGGTCACTTTTGAGGTGAAAAATTCACTTTAATCCAATTGCAATGGAAAATGCGTAAGGAGGTGTTGAAATGACAGGCGAATTCAAGAGCACCCTTGATTCAAAGGGCAGAATGAATTTCCCTATAAAGCTCCGCGAAGAGCTTGGGACAAGCTTTTTCATTTCAAAAACCATCGACGCAAATTGCTTGAAGGTATATACGGTTGACGACTGGAAACAGCTTGTTGAGAAAATAAAGGCTCTGCCGCAGACTAAAACGGCAGGTATTCAGCGTTTCCTTTTCGGCAGCGCGTTTGAAGCCGAGCCGGACAAGCAGGGCAGAATACTTATTCCCGCTCCTCTCCGCGAATATGCAAAGCTGGATACGGATATTGTAATAGTAGGTCTTGAGGGACGCGCTGAAATCTGGGATAAGGAAACATGGGACGAAATGAACAAGGCACAGGATATGGAAAGCCTTGCGGAAGTCGCAATGGAATTGGGATTGTAATATGGAGTTTTCACATATATCGGTACTGCTGAACGAGTGCATAGAGGGACTGAACATTGACCCCAACGGCATTTATGTAGACTGTACAACAGGCGGCGGCGGTCACAGCCTTGAAATAATCAAGCGGCTTACAGGCGGAAAGCTTGTTTGCTTCGACCAGGACAAGGAGGCAATCGCAGCGGCGTCAAAACGCATGGAGGGCTTTAATCCCATATTCGTGAACCGCAATTTCAGTCAGCTTGACAGCGCCCTTGACGAGCTTGGAATCGGCAAGGTGAACGGCGTGATGATGGATTTAGGCGTTTCATCGTATCAGCTTGACAACGCCGAACGCGGTTTCTCGTTCCACGAGGACGCGCCCCTTGATATGCGTATGAGCAGAGAGGGCATGAGCGCCTACGACGTTGTCAACGAATATACGAGAGAACAGCTTGAGCGGATTCTTTTTGATTACGGTGAAGAAAAGTTCGCAAAGGGCATTGTAAACGGCATCGTCAAGGCAAGAGAACAGTCGCCCGTTAAAACCACGGGGGAGCTTGCCGAAATAATCAGAAACAACGTGCCTATGAAGGTGCGCAAGGAAAAGAATCCTTGCAGAAAGACCTTTCAGGCAATCAGAATAGAAGTAAATCATGAGCTTGAGGTTCTCGAAACAGGTGTCAAAGCTGCATTTGAGCGGCTTGACAAGGGCGGGCGATTGGTGATAATCACGTTCCACTCCCTTGAGGACAGAATCGTCAAGAATATGTTCAGGGATTACACCACAGGCTGTACCTGTCCGCCGGAATTTCCCGTATGCGTATGCGGAAAAAAGCCGCGCGGCGAGCTTGTGAACAAAAAGCCTATCACTGCAGGCGAGGAAGAGCTTGCAGTCAATAACCGCAGCAGAAGCGCAAAGCTGAGGATTATTGAGAAGTTATAAATCGGAGGAAGAAAAAATGTACGTTCCAAATAACACAAATGTTGCTTACGATCTTTCCGCGTTCGATGTAGACGAGCTGTCGGAAAAGCGCGCAAAGGAACGTGAAAAGCGAAATTTGCAGGTTAAGAAAACCTCCGTTGCAAAAAGCGGAAACGCGCTTAAAACGCTGTTCGTAATCGCCTGTGCGGCGGTTATTGCGTTTTCGGTACTGTTCAGCAAGGTTCAGCTTTCGGAATACGCTACTCAGATAAGCTCGGAAAGCTCGGCTCTTGAGCTTGCGCAGCGTGAAAACGTGCGCCTGCGTTCAAACCTTGACAACATGGTAACTCCGTCAAAGGTCGAGGAATACGCAGAGGGAACCCTGGGACTTCAGAAAACGCAGAAGTCGCAGATAAAGTACATCAGCATGAATACAGAAAGCATGACCGAGGTTGCCGACGAGGACTCAAACGTGTTCCTTTCGATAAAGGAATGGTTTGACGGCGTACTGGAATATTTGGGATTCTGATGTAATATAATAATCAGGGACAAGATACATTCATGATTTGTTGAGAGAAAAGAAAGGAAAGAGTTTTTATGTCAAAAGCGCCGACTAACACAATGCGTAAAAAACTCTTGGTCGTAATTATTCCCATACTCATTTTTACGGCGTACGTCTGCTATGTGCTTTTCAATACGGCTATCGTGAAGGCGGAATACTACCGCTCAAAGGCCAACACACAGCAGCTTGACAGCTTTGTAATCAACGCGAACAGGGGTACTATTTACGATACCAATAACAAAATCCTTGCTCAGAGTTCAACGGTCTGGACGGTAATTATCTCCCCGGGCGATATTAACAAGAACGAGCCTGACAAGCGCGAGCTTATTGTAAAAACGCTGTCCGATATTCTGGACGTTGATTACGATAAGCTGAACAAGGCAAGTCTTAATTTCGACAACCGCTACTATATTGTCAAAAACAAGGTCGAAAAGCCTGAGGTTGATAAAATCTCGAAGTTTATGGCTGAAAACGAGCTAAACTCGTTCTCGATTGTACTCAGTGAGGACAGCAAGCGGTATTATCCTAACGACACTCTTGCAGCGTCGATTATCGGCTTCACTAACTACGACAACAAGGGCGTTTACGGAATTGAAGCCTACTATGATGAATATTTGCAGGGAATAGACGGCAGAGTTGTGACCGCTAAGGACGCGTCGGGAAACGCAATGCCTTACGACTATGAAACCAGATATGACGCAACAAACGGAAACAGCTTAGTGCTGACCCTTGATTCCGTGCTTCAGCACTATCTTGAAAAGAACCTTGACGCAACGGTTTCACAGCACAAGGTCGCAAACCGTGCAACAGGCATTATAATGAACTGCAAGACAGGAGCAATCCTTGCGATGGCAACATCGCCCGGATTTGATCTTAACAGCCCTGCCAGCCTTTCCGACAGCGATGAAGCAAAGCTTACCGAAATGGAAGAGGCGCTAAAGGAGGCAGGTCTTACAGAGGAAGAAATCGACAAGCAGATTTCAGAAAAGGAAGGCGTTTACCGCGAAACTCAGTGGAAAAATAAGGCCATTACCGAGCTTTACTATCCCGGTTCCGTATTTAAGGTAATCACCTGCGCCAGCGCTCTTGAAGAGGAACTGGTAAATCTTAACAGCACATTCTACTGCCCCGGCGTGGTTACTGTTGCGGACACAAGAATCCACTGCTGGAGTACAGGCGGACACGGCACGCTGACCTTGCAGGAAGCTATTACGAAATCCTGCAACCCTGCCTTTATCGAAATCGGACAGCTTCTTGGAATACATAAGTTCTCAAGCTACTTTGAATCTTTCGGATTTACGCAGAAAACAGGCATTGACCTTCCAGGCGAAGCAAGCTCGCTGTATGTTCAGGAAAGCAGAATGGGTCCTGTGGAGCTTGCGTCATCGTCATTCGGACAGACCAACAAAATCACTCCTATTCAGATGATTTGCGCTTATGCGGCTGCGGTAAACGGCGGTTATCTTGTAACCCCGTACATCGTTGACAAAATCATCGACAACAGCGGCAACGTTATCCAGACTGCCGACACACAGATTAAGCGTCAGGTAATCAGCGAGGAAACCTCTAAGCAGATGCGCTCTATTCTTAAAAATGTCGTTGAAACCAACGGCGGCGCCAACGCTTACGTTGCAGGCTACAGCATTGGCGGCAAGTCGGGAACTTCGCAGAAAATCGACGATTACAGCTACGCGAATATGCGCTATGTTTCCACCTTCTGCGCGTTTACTCCTGCCGAGGACCCCGAAATTATCATGCTGGTAGTAGTTGACGAGCCAATGAACGGACAATATTACGGTTCAGCGGTAGCTGCGCCTGTTGTATCTGCCGTATTCAAGGAATCTCTTGAATATTTGGGAATTTATCCGCAGTATACAGCCGAAGAGCTTGCCGAGCAGAATGCGACCGTGCCTTATCTTATCAACTATTCAAGCCTTGAGGCGACTACAAAGCTGAATACTCTCGGACTTAACGCCAGGTTTATCGGCGACACGGAAAACGGTTCTGTTTTGCGAACGGTTCCTGCCGCAGGTATGTCTATTCCAAAGGACGGCACGGTGGTAATCTATCTTGAGGAAACCGAGTCCTTAACAACAACCGTACCCGATGTAACGGGATATACCGTTGCGCAGGCAAATAACGCTATTACCAACGCAGGGCTGAATATTTCGCTGTCAGGCGGAGCAATCGACAATGATAAGGCTATTGCAAGCTATCAGTCGGTCGAAGCGGGAACAGAGGTAAATCAGGGAACCGTTGTTGAAGTAAGCTTCGTTGTAAACGATGAAACGGGCTGATATTATACAATTAAGGGCGGACAGAATTCTTTCCGCCCTAAACACTATATAAGGGGGTGTCGGATTGCGGCTTTATGAAATAAGCAAAGAGGCTCGTGAACAGGGGCTTTCTGACGTGGAAATAAATTCGGTTACAGACGACACAAGGGAAGTTAAACGCGGCGACATTTTCGTGTGCATTGAGGGCGAAAAGTTCGACGGACATTCAAAGGCTGCGGAAATGCTTGAAAAGGGGGCTGCCGCTGTTGCGGTAAGCCGTGACATGGGACTGAAGCAGCAGATAATCGTCCCCAACACAAGAAAATACCTTGCACAGCTTGCTTCCGCCTATTACGGCAATCCGACCGAAAAGCTGAAGCTTGTGGCAGCAACGGGAACCAACGGAAAAAGCACAATAATAAACGTTATAAGGTTTATGCTGGAGGAAATGGGACATAAAACCGGTTCCATCGGCACAATCGGCTACGATGTCTGCGGAAAGGTTTATGAGGCGCATCTCACAACTCCGCGGCAGATGGATTTGTACCGCTATTTTGCCGAAATGGTTGAAAACGGCGCGGAATACTGCGTTATGGAGGCTTCCTCGCAGGCGCTTGCGCAGTATAGAATCTGCTCCGAGCAGTTCGAATGCTCGGTTTTCACCAACCTTACTCAGGATCATCTTGATTATCACGGAACAATGGAAAACTACTATCAGGCGAAGAAAATGCTGTTTGACATGAGCAAGCGCGCTGTTGTGAACGTTGACGGAGATTACGGAAAAAGACTTGCTGCGGAGCTTGAAATTCCGACTGTAACATACAGCACAGAGGGAAAAGCGGATTACTTTGCCGCAGGAATCAAGAGCAGAAACTCCGGCATTTCATACTGGCTTTCATCAAAGGCGGACGAAAAAGCGTACCATATTGATTTCAGAATGCCCGGCAGGTTCAACGTTGCAAACTCAATGGCGGCTGTGGCGGTCTGCGAGCAGCTTGGCTTTGATATAGAGGACTGCGTAAAAGCGGTTCAGAAATGTACAGGCGTAAGAGGCAGGAGCGAGGTCATTTACGATGGAGATTTCACCGTAATATGCGACTATGCGCACACCGAGGACGCGCTGAGAAAAATCCTTTCCACAATCAGGGGCTTTGCCTCGCATAGGATAATATGCCTTTTCGGAGCGGCAGGAGAAAGAGATGACACAAAGCGGAAAGCAATGGGCGAAACCGTGGCTGAGCTTGCGGATTATGCGGTGGTGACTTCGGATAACCCGCGCTTTGAAGACCCCGTAAAAATTATAGATCAGGTTATGGAGGGAATACTTCTCCATGATATTCCGTACAGCGTTTATGTTGACCGTCTTGAGGCAATCAAGTTTGCTCTGAGCAAGGCGGAAAAAGGCGACGTAGTGGTGCTTTGCGGAAAAGGACACGAAACCTATCAGGTAATCGGCAACGACTATCAGGATTTTGACGAGCATAAAATTGTTGCGGAAATAATGAATAAGTAAGAGAGGGATAACTGTGGACGTTTGGTCAATATCTGTAACCGCTGTTGTCGGTTTTCTAATAACCTTTGGGTCGGGATTCCTGGTAATACCGGAGCTTAAAAAGCTGAAATTCGGTCAGACTATTCTGGATATAGGTCCTGCATGGCACAAAAAGGATAAGCAGGGTACTCCGACAATGGGCGGTCTGATGTTCATTATGGGCTCCGTTGCAGCCTTCGCTGTCGGACTTGTCATGCTGTACACAACAGGTCAGCTAAAGGTCGAGGGCGCTGAGCTTGTGCATTTTTACGACGCTGTTTCGGGAGTTATAATGGCGGTATTTTTTGGCTTGGTAGGCTTTCTTGACGACTTTATCAAGATAAAGAAAAAGCAGAACGAGGGGCTTACCCCGAACCAGAAAATAATTCTTCAGGTGCTTATAATTGCAGCGTATTTCACTGTAAACTACATTGCGGGCGACACAAGAACTACCATAAATTTCCCCTTTATCGGACAAATCGACCTGTGGCTGTTTTACTATATCCTGGTGGGGCTTGGTATGCTGTATCTTGTAAACGCCGTAAACCTCACAGACGGTATTGACGGACTTTGCACAAGCGTGACCTTTAACTACTGCATGGCGTTTGTGGTTATTTGCGCTCTAATTCAGCTTACGGGACTTCAGACCCTCGGCGTTGCGGTAGGCGGCTCGCTTTTGGGATTCCTTATCTGGAACGCTCACCCTGCAAAGGTGTTCATGGGCGACACAGGCTCGCTTTTCCTCGGCGGCATTGTCTGCGCTTTAGGCGTAGGAGCAGGCGTTGAGGTAATAATGGTGGTATGCAGCGCAGTATATATCTGGGAGGCGCTTTCGGTGCTTATCCAGATGACCTACTTCAAAATCACGCACGGTAAGCGTCTTTTCAAAATGACGCCTATTCATCACAGCTTTGAAATAAGAGGCTGGAGCGAGAAGAAAATAGACGCAGTTTTCGCGTTAATCGCACTTTTCTGCGGAGCGCTGGGCGTTCTGATGGTATTCGGGCTGTAATATTTTAAAGGAGGAACGCAGATGGCTGAACGCACTGCTGCAAACAAACCACGCAGTACAGGCAACAACAAAATAAAAATTGCTCCTAAGAATACTCCTGCAAAAAGCGGCGCCGAAAAGAAAGGCAGAATACCTTTCCTCGACTTCAAGGGAAGATTCGACTATCCGCTTTTTACGATAATACTGGTTCTGCTGGTATTCGGCATTGTAATGATGTTCTCCGCCAGCTATGCGGTAGCGTGGACCGAAAGAGGGGACAGCTTTTTCTATGTAAGGCGTCAGGCGATATTTGCCTGCATCGGTCTTGTTTTGATGTACCTTGTGTCCCACGTCAATTACGAATGGTATCTTCAGAAACGCATAGTGAGAGTTATTTTTGCAAGCTCGATTATACTTACCGTTGCCACAAAGTTTTTCGGTATTGCGCACGGCGGTGCAAGGCGTTGGTTCAGCATTTTCGGCATTGAGTTCCAGCCGTCGGAGATTACCAAGCTGGCGCTCGTTATTGCAATTGCCTACCTCACTCAGAGATTCGGCGAACGAATCAAGGACGTGTACGTTTTCTCCCTGTATGCAGGGGCGCTTATCCTTGCGGCAGGAGCGGTAGTAATTCAGCCGCACCTTTCCTGCGCAATCATTATCGGCGTTATCGGCGTTGCAATGATAATCGTTGCAGGCTGCCGTGCAAAACACATGATAATTCTGCTAACAATGGCAGCGGTAGGCGGAGCGTTGGTTGTCCTCATAATGCTCGCCCGCGGTTACGACTATATGGGCAGCCGAATGGACAGCTTCAATAACCCTGAGGCGGATATTACGGGAACAACATTCCAGACCTATCAGTCTATTATCTCTGTCGGTTCGGGCGGACTGTTTGGTCTTGGACTTGGCAATTCCCGACAGAAGTACTCCTATCTTCCTGAATCGCAGAACGACTTCGTTTTCTCGATTATCTGCGAGGAGCTTGGATTTGTAGGCGCGATGCTGGTTATAATGCTGTTTATAATCCTGGTTTTCAGATGCTACTATATAGCCGTAAGGGCAAAGGATAAGGCGGGAATGCTGCTTTGCATAGGCATTGGAACGCAGATAGGCGTTCAGGCGCTGATGAACATTGCCGTTGTAACCAATGCGATGCCTAACACAGGTATTTCGCTGCCGTTCTTCAGCTACGGCGGAACGGCGCTGGTAATGCAGCTGGCGGAAATGGGAGTTGTACTGGAAGTATCACGAAAGGCGGCACTGGAATAAATGAGAGTTTTACTGGCAGCAGGAGGCACGGCGGGGCATATTAACCCTGCGCTTGCAATTGCGGATAAAATAAAGAGCGTTTTTCCCGACAGCGCAATAATGTTTGTAGGTTCGCCTGACGGAATGGAAGCGAAGCTCGTCAAAAAAGCGGGCTATGAGTTCTGCGGAATAAAAATGGCGGGACTTCAGCGCAAGCTTTCTTTCCGAAACATCGGCAGAAACGCAAAGGCGGCGTATTATTATGTTACGGCGCAGGCGCAGGCTAAAAAGATGATAAAGGGCTTCAAGCCGGACATTGTTATAGGAACAGGCGGCTACGTTTCAGCACCGGTGCTGCTTTCTGCGGCAAAGCTCGGTATAAAGACGGCAACTCATGAAAGCAACTCGCTGCCGGGTGTTACCACAAAAATGCTGTCAAAAACAGTTGACCGCGTTTTTGTTGCGTCTGAGGACGCAATAAAGCATCTTCACGACCCAGGCAGGTGTGTTGTTACGGGAAATCCGCTGAGAAACAACATTCCGATTGAGGAACGCAGCGCAGCAAGAAAACGGCTTGGTCTGCCCGACGGAATGACTATTCTTTCCTTTGGCGGAAGTCTTGGAGCGAATAAAATCACCGAGGCGGTGGTCGAGCTGCTCAAATGGGAGCAGAAAAAGGGCGACATAAACCACATTCACGCCTATGGCGGCAACGGCAAGGATATGTTCGACCGGCTTATGAAGGACAGCGGACTTGAGCCTGACCCAAAGCGCGTTCATCTCCGCGAATATATTGACAATATGTACACCTGTATGTGCGCTGCCGACCTTGTTATTTCGAGAGCGGGCGCAATGACTTTAACCGAGCTTATGGCAATCGGCAGAGCCAGTATACTCATTCCCTTTCCGCAGGCGGCGGAAAATCATCAATACTACAACGCATTGACCATGCAGAACGGCCATGCTGCTATTCTGATTGAGGATAAAAACCTTGATAAATCCAAGCTTATCGAGCTTGTGAGCGGACTTTACAGCGACCGCGACCGACTGGAGATAATGAGCGAAAACGCCCGCAAAATGGCAATCACCAATGCGGCGGACCGTATTTTAAGCGAAATTCTGACTCTGCTTGACAACAAAGTAAGCTGACAATGACAAAAAAACACCCGAAAGCATAATATACAAGGTAATATGCTTTGAAAGGGTGTTATTTATGGCAGAAGCACAGCGAATCGTAATACAGGGCGGTAAAAGGCTTGAGGGCGAGATAGAGGTTCAGGGTGCAAAAAACAGCGCATTACCATTGCTTGCAGCGTCGTCGCTGTGCAGCGGCGAAAGCACCTTGCACAACTGTCCCCGACTGACGGACTGCGACGCGGCGTGCAGGATACTGAACTGTCTTGGATGCAGATGCAAAAGGGAGATGGGCAGCGTTTCCGTAAACGCGTCGACAATAACAAATACCGACGTGCCGTCGGCGCTTATGCGTGAAATGCGGTCGTCCATCGTATTTCTCGGCGCAATACTGGGAAGAACGGGACATTGCAGACTGTCGTTTCCGGGAGGCTGCGAGCTGGGACCGCGGCCTATTGATTTTCACCTTGAAGCGCTCAGGAAAATGGGCGTTGCAATCAGCGAGGAGCATGGCTACCTTGACTGTACTGCGCCTAAGGGAATTCACGGAGCCGATATTTCTCTTGCAATGCCGTCGGTGGGTGCAACGGAAAACATAATGCTTGCGGCTGTTCTTGCAAAGGGAACTACCGAAATCCACAACGCCGCAAGAGAACCTGAAATAGTTGATCTTGCCGACTTCCTTGTGAAATGCGGCGCAAAGATAAAGGGCGCGGGGGAAAGCACGGTTTACATTGAGGGAGTTGAGCGGCTTGACGGCTGCGAACACAGGATAATCCCCGACAGGATTGCCGCCGCCACATACCTTTGCTGCGGAGCGATAACAAGGGGAGAGCTGATGCTGACAAAAGCGGATTACCGACAGGTCGGCATGGTTATTTCGGTTCTTGAGCGAGCGGGGTGCAGCGTTTACAGCTTCAGCAAGGACAGCGTTTACATAAATGCGAAAAAGGCGCTGAAATCACCCGGAACAATCAGAACATCTGTTCATCCGGGATTTCCCACGGACGCACAGCCGCTTGTAATGGCGCTTTGCACCACGCTTAAGGGAACCAGCATTTTTGTTGAAACAATATTTGAGAACAGGTATAAGCACGCAGGCGAGCTTACAAGACTGGGTGCAAAAATAAACATTGACGGCAGAGTTGCTGTTGTAGAGGGCGTTGAGCGGCTTTCGGGAGCAGAGCTTGAAGCAGCCGACCTGAGAGGCGGAGCGGCGCTGATTACAGCGGGACTTTTCGCCGACGGAATCACTAAAATAAGCAATATAAGCCACATTGACCGTGGCTATGAGAATATAGAAAAGAATCTGCGAAACGTGGGTGCGGATATAAAAAGAAGTTAGAAAGCGGTGAAGAAAAGTGCCTGAATTTAATAAACCGAGGAAGAAGCAGAGAAAGCTTAAGGTAAAGGAATTAAAAGTCGATAAAAAGACAAATTCAGTCAGATACAAGCCCTCTTCTCCGTCCCGCCGAAAGCCTACGAAAAAACAGCTCAGGCAGCAGGAAATTTATTCAAGGGAGGCTCTTCATGAGGTTTCGCCTACGCAGCTTGCTAAAAGAAGAACTCCGCCTCCTCCAAAGAAAGCAGGGAGAAGAAAAAAACACTCGGGCAGCAAAATAATATACTACATTTTCTTCGCCATTGTCATTGTTGCCACGTTCTCGATTTTGTCGGTAACGGTGCTGTTCAATGCGGAGAAAATGACCGTTGAGGGCGAATCAAAGTACACAGACGCTCAAATTTTCGAGGCCAGCGGTCTTGTCGGAAACGAGAATCTTGTTCGGCTTGATACAAAGTCGGCTGAAAGACGGGTGCTTGATAAGCTTGTTTACATTGACAACGTGGAAATAAGAAAGAGCTTTCCGTCGACGATAACCTTTGTAATTACAGGCGCAGAGCCGGTTTTCAACGTCTTTTACAATGATAAATACTATGTCCTTTCCAAAAACGGACGTATACTTGAAATAAGCTCATCGCCCAAGGGCAACGCAATGGTAATTGACGGCTTTGAGCCGACAGAGGGTGCAATTGAGGGCGGTTTTATTGAAAGCGCAGACCCGTCGCAGCTGGAGCTGCTGGAAAAAATCGAACAGACGCTTATTGACGCCGAGCTTGACAATATCACCGAGGTAAATATTTCCGACAAGCTTGCCATCACCATGTGGTATGACGGCAGGATAGAGCTTATTCTCGGCTCGTCGCAGCAGCTTAAGGAAAAGCTCGTAATGGCGAAATATCTTGTTGAAAACGAGATAGGCAAGAACGAGCGCGTTTCTCTGTTGCTTACCAACGTTGAGCGCGTTGCTCAGCGAAACCTTACCGAAGCGCCTGTAACCGAGGCTGAACCCGAAGAAACCGAGCCTGATGATGAAATTTCAAGTGACGGCACAGAAAAAATCGGCTCAGACGCTGAAAATAATGGCGAATAATAATATAAGTTTTGTATGAAAAGCAAACTGATACAGTATATGTTGAGAGTTTTTAAAGTAAAATACACAAAATGTAAATAAATTAAAAAAAAGTATTGAAATTGTAGCTAAAATCTGTTACAATTAAAATAAGTTTAGCGAGATTGTGAATATCACATCAGGAGGTAGAAGATGGCTGTTGAAATCGATGAAGACGGATTTGAAGTAGAGGTTGGAAACGAGTACGAAGACAACTTCGATGAAAGTGCCGAATATAACGTTAATATAAAAGTTTTTGGTGTTGGCGGCGGCGGATGCAACGCGCTTAACCACATGGCGAAATTAGGTATCAAGGACCCTAACTCAGGCGATGATGTATCGGTTGAGTACATAGCCGTAAACACTGATGTTGCTTCGCTCAAGACACTTGACAAGGGACTTATGCGCAGAGTTCAGATTGGCAGAAAGTGCGCAAAGGGCCGCGGCGCAGGCGGAAGACCGGAGGTTGCCGCAGAGGCCGCAAGAGAGGACAGAGATGTTATCGAGCAGTGTCTTGACGGCGCTGCACTGGTGTTTATTTCCGCAGGTATGGGCGGCGGTACAGGTACAGGCGCTGCTCCTGTAATTGCTGAAATTGCTCAGGAAATGGGAATCCTTACCGTAGGCGTTGTTACCAAGCCATTCACCTTTGAGCGCGAACAGAAGATGAATCAGGCAATGAAGGGCATTGAGGAAATGCGCAAGCACGTTGACGCGCTGCTGATTATCCCTAACCAGCGTCTGCTCCAGCTTAACGAAAAGCAGCTCACATTCCAGCAGGCTTTCGCTATGGTTGACGATGTTCTTTTCCGCTCGGTAAAGATTATTTCCGATATGGTAAACAAGACAGCGTTCATGAACACCGACTTCTCCGACCTTTGCACAATTATCCAGAACGCAGGCGACGCTCATATCGCTATCGGTTCGGGTTCAGGCGACAAGAAGGTAGAGGAGGCTGTTCAGCAGGTAGTAAACAGCCCGCTGCTTGAAACATCAATTGCAAATGCAGGCAGACTGCTTGTAAACGTTACAATTTCACCTGATCTTCTTCTTACTGACGTTGACGACGCGATGAACAAGATTACAGAGGTAGCTTGCCCCGGCGCGCAGATTATTTCCGGTGCAAACTACAATCCCGAGCTTAAGGATACAATTGTTATTTCCGTTATCGCAACCTGCTTCAGCGACCTTAAAACAGCCGCAAGCGCAGGAAACGGTGATTTCGGCGGCGAGGATCAGGTTATCAAGACCACAACCGCAGGTTCTCTCGGCGATTTCATCACAAGCACAATCGGAACCGACGACGGAAACGACGGCTTTGCTGATCTTGAAAAGATATTCCGCAACAAAAAGTAAGTGCAGATAGCATAACGGTATCGGCGGGCGTCTGCAAAAGAGATAATTAGTAGTAATCTCTCTTTTGCAGGCGCCCGTTTAAAATTACCGAAAACTATTGAAATTCTGCTGATTTTGGAGTAAAATAAAGTAATACAGTAATATACGGGAGATTGAAATGGAAAAAGTATTAAATTTCTTCCGCAACAAGTGGCTGAAATTCGGCGTATCCTTTCTGACGCTGGGATACCCTATGTTTTTGGGATTTGTTGCGTGGCTTGCATTTGCATATTATCTTGTGCCTACAAACCCCACGTCCCTGTTTGCGCTTTATCTCTTTATAAATGTTATATTCGCTGCAGTGATGATTTATACCAGACGACAGTTTGTAACTCAGCTTGTGGCGTGCATTTCGCCTATAATCGCCTTTGCGATACTGATTGTGGGATTCGGTCAGTGGTACCTTGTCGCGCCGCCAGTAATCACGGTTCTTGTTGTATTTTTCGCGGTGGCAACCAGTGAAACAATAAAAACGGTGCTTGGCACAATTTATCTGCTGCTGTTTGTTGTAGGCTCGCTGGCTTATCTGACGCTGCTTTACTTCAACCTTGACCTTAATACCCTGCTTTCGGATACAAGCTATGATATGTCCCTGCGCTCAGACGATGTGGAATACTCCACAAAGGGAACCTATCGCCTTGTGCGGTACATCGACGACGAATCAAAGGAACGCCGCACAGTTACCTATTGCGTTGAGCAGACAAAGGACGACATGAAGCTGTGGTTCTTGGACTGCTACTGCACATATGGTGCAAAGCGCGTTCTTGTAACAGTTTACACCAATAATACCAATTACAAGTGGGTGTCAGACAATCAGCTTTTGATTGACGGAAAAATACGCAAAATTTCGTTCGAAGACAATGCGGACGAGGATTTATCGGGTGAAACGGCTGTCCGTACAACAGCGGCTGCCACTTCGTCACCTGAGGAAAGCACAGATACGGCAGAATAAAAAAGAAGGGGGAAGCAATTGTGATAAGGCAAATTTACCTTACGGGAAAAAATTCAAACGAGGTTTACACAATAACTTTCCCGACAAATCTGATGAATTTCTGCAAGTACGATTTTACACTGTTTATGGAGCGCTGCGTTGACCTGTGCAAGACCTGCATGAAAAGCGGAACCTATAAGCATGACGATGTAATCGTGCTGAGAAACTCCATTTCCAAGTGTCACAGATACTATGAGCAGAATATGCGCGGTATTTTCGACAAAATCGTTATCGACTGCTGGATTGAGTATATTTGCAGACAGAATTCCATGGGCACGGGAGCGCTGTGGAACGCTTACATAAATTGCCGCAACGACTTTGAAAGAGCGGTTTTCTCGCGGCTTTCCGAATACAGAAGGAACCATGCCGCAAACCAGTGGGTAAACCTGCTCAAAATGCAGGAATACGCTCAGCGCAAGGTTGATTTTATATTCGGCACAAAGCTCAGCGGCTCTGCTGAAGCGGCTAATCGTGCCGATTACTTTGACCTGCTGTTTAACGTGGCTGCCAACGAACTGGGATTTCCCGTAGACGAGCTTGGAGTGAACAAGGTTTACACAATGGGAAGACTGCCTAATTCTCCCTTCGTGATGAGCAGCGCGTCAAGGGAAATAATGCGCAGTACGCTGTCGGAGCTGAATTATGACGATGGTGCGGACAAGCGCGGCGGAAACAGCGGATTTATGTCGGACAAGACCGCCATGGACGCTTTTTCCGTTATCAAGAACTTTATTCCCTCCGAAACCGACCCTGTCACCAGAAATATTATCAGGGCGATGGGAAACAACCCCAAAAAGGTTTATGTACCCGCAGGGTTCAAGGGCTGCATTGACCTTGAAATAGATGTTCTTATTGAAAGCGGCGCGATAATTCAGCGCTGCGCACGCTGCGGCGAGTATTTCGTCAAGGACGAGGAGTACAGCCACGATTATTGCAGCAGACCTGCTTTTGACGGCAGAACCTGCCTTGATATAATGAACGCCAACAAAAAACAGACGGAAGAGCGCGGCAAGATGATTCCGCCTGCTGAAATGAACATTCTCGGCGAAAAGTGCGAACAGCTTTATAAGGAAATGTCCGCAAGGATAAACGTTGACATCACTCAGCGCGATTTTTCCGATTGGTATCAGTATATGCAGACCATACGGGACAATGTTGTAAAGGGCATTGCCACTATGGACGATTTCGACAGCTTTGTGGAATATTCTCGTTCAATCAGCTTTGCAAAGCCCCACGCAAGCAGCTCGGAGCTTTCCGAAAAGGAAACGGAAGTCAAGTCGGACAACGCGCGCAAGGTAAAGCCGTTCGTGTTCCAGCGAATCGACAGCAGCACTATTGATGAAAGCTATATTTCCAGAAATACAGAAGCTTCTAAGCCGACTGCGCAGAATTACACGCCCGCCGATTATCAGCCTGCAAAGCCGGTTGCAACGCAGTATCAGTCAGAGCAGACGGAGGCGGTGTTCGAGCTTTACAGAAACTATGCCGAGCCTAAGCAGTCAAGGGTAATCAGAGGTTCAGCTGCGGCTAATGTTAATGTTACCGCCTTTGAGCAGAGCTTTGAGGAAAAAAAGCCGCCTGTTACAATACCGAACGGCGACGACGGCAGAAGCAAGGCTGTCAAACCCGAAAATGCCGAGCCTGCCAAAACGTTTGTCAAGGAAGAGCCAAAGCCTGCTCGGCAGCCTGAGGAAAAGCCTGAGCAGGTCAGGAGCGAACCTGAAAAGCCGCAGGCGGAAGCTGCAAGAAGTCAGGTAAAGCTGCAAAATCCAAAGCGTGCCGAAAAGGAAGAAAAGCCGACAGGCATTGATTTTATAGCCCGTTCTCTTGGGGAAAAGCCTGCCGAGACTGCAAAGACGGAGCCTGCCGAAAAGACGAAACGTCCTGCAAAGCTGCATAATCCTGCCCTTGCAGGAATTGAAAAGCTTATTGAAGAAGAGGAAAAAGCAAAGGCGGCTGAAGCTGCTGCCGAGCCTGCGCCTGTAAAGAACTCGGGCGGCAAAGCCAAGGCGCTGTCTGCATACAAAAATGTCAGCGCGCCTGCTGCAAAGCCTGTTGAGCCTGAAAAGACGGCTGAACCGAAAGAGCCTGCGTTTGCCGACATATTGCAGGGCATGGACCGCAGCGACGGATTTGACGACATTGATACGGACGCAGAGGGTATGCCGATTTCCCACAAGACAAAGCACGTTATGGACGCGCTGTTCAAGCCGTCAAAGGCAAGTCCGTTCCTTAATATAGGCAAGAACGATGAAGATAAATAATCTTTCTGACTAAACCAAATGAATATAACAGAAACTGACTTCGTTTGCCAACGGGTCAGTTTTTTTCTTAAGATTTTTATAAGGATTGTATCCGAACTTAAATAAGAAATTCGTGTTAATATAAACACGAAGGGAGGAAAAGCGATGTCAGAACATAAGGTGCTTGTCGTGGACGACGACAGGGAAATTGTTGGAGCAATTGCGAAAATGCTGGAGCTTGAGGGGATAGACGCAGTAAAGGCGTATAACGGCGCCGAGGCGGTGGAAATGCTGAACAGCGCGGATATTCACCTCATAATACTGGACATAATGATGCCGCAGCTGGACGGAATTTCAGCGGTAATCAAAATCAGAAGTACGCGTAATATCCCCATAATAATGCTGTCTGCAAAAACTGAGGAAAGCGACAAGATACTGGGCTTGTCCGTCGGCGCGGACGATTATGTAACAAAGCCGTTTTCGCCGCCTGAGCTAATGGCGAGAGTGAAAAGTCAGCTAAGACGTTACACATCTCTTGGGGACTATCAGAACAAGGGTAGCGGCGACAGGGTGATTTTAGGCGGCTTAATGCTGAGAAAAGACGAGCATTTGCTGTACGTTGACGGAAGTCCGGTAAAGCTTACGGCAAAGGAATACGGCATTGTGGAGCTGCTTATGACAAATGCGGGAAGAGTGTTTTCCGCAGAGGAAATTTACGAGAAAATCTGGAACGAGTCGGCATATTCGGTTGAAAATACGGTTATGGTACATATTCGCCATATTCGTGAGAAAATTGAAATAAACCCGAAAGAGCCGAAATATTTAAAGGTGGTGTGGGGCGTTGGATACAAAATGGAAAAAATTAAACAGCAGATGGGTTAAGATTCTGCTGATTGCACTTTATGTAATATTTATGGGCACTGCGGGAGCGTCTATGTGGTATGTTCCCGCAAACAGCGGCTACAATTCTTCGCTGATAAAAATCATTTATACAAGAACCTATGAGGAACAGATGAACGAGGCTTATTCCGATTATGCAAACTGTATAAATGAAAATATAGCCGTCTGCATACAAGATATATCCGCAGCGGAAAACCGTGATATTTATTATGTGGCTTCCAAGAAGGAAACCGCCTATAACCTGACTTTGCAGGAGTATCTTGATAACCTTGTAAGGAACGATTTACCGTTCTATGTGAGAATCAAAACTGCGTCTGGTGCGGTTTACGAAAACGACTATGACTATGGCGATTGGATAAGCTTTGATCATTTATTGGGCTGGGACAGGGAGATTAACGATCGTGACAGTTACGGCATTGATTTAAAACAGTGCAACTGGCTGGAATCAATTAAAATAGGCATGACCGGGTCCGAATACAGTGATATTGCGGAAAAATACACAAAAAAGCCAGATATTGAGCTGTCATTTACAATAAGCGCAATAGCCGCCGTTCTTGGGATTGTTGTTATGGTACTAATCTGCATTGTGGCGGGCAAAAACACCGACGCGGAGAAGAAAACGGTCAGGTTTTTCAGCGTGTATTATGAAATAACCGCTGTAATTGCGGTTTTGATGGGAATTGCAGCCTATGTAGTCCCTGACGATTATGTTTACAGCAGATTCCATTCCTCAAACTTTAATCCAAGACCGCAGCTGATTATGACGATTGCGGGACTGCTGACAGCGGCGCTGTGCACGCTGATTCTCTATCTGATTGTTTGCATAGTAAAACGGGCAAAATGCAGATGTGTGCTTAAAGGCAGCTTAATTGTTGTGGTTTGCTTAAAGCTATACGCATTTCTCAAGGATTTGCTTACGGGTCAGATTGTCAAGCGGAAGGTGACAAAAAAGCTGCTGCTTATGGATGTTTCGTTTATGCTGGCAACTGTACTGAACATTCTTGTATGGAATTTCGACACATATTTTTCCTTTAACAGCTTCGGTACAAGCTATATGCAGATTGAAAGCCGTT
Source organism: uncultured Ruminiclostridium sp. (assembly GCA_934462775.1). Classification (GTDB taxonomy): domain Bacteria; phylum Bacillota; class Clostridia; order Oscillospirales; family Ruminococcaceae; genus Ruminiclostridium_E. Next base: position 1,966 of record CAKSIR010000028.1, on the reverse strand, counting down.
CGGTTATCGGTGTTCTTGCCGTTGAAATACTGCTGTTAGGGCTGTTCATTTGGGGCAGATACTGTGTGCTTAAGGATTTGGCGGACATTGAAAAGCAGGTTGAGGAAATCTGCGCAGGGAATGAAAATTACACTCCCGTCCTTTCCAAAAACTCATCATTTGCCGATATGAGCGGCAATCTCAAGACCATCGGCGAAAATTACAGAAAGAGCCATAACGAACAAATCAAGGCGGAGCGCATGAAAGTGGAGCTTATAACCAACGTTTCCCACGACTTGAAAACTCCGCTGACCTCAATAATCAGCTATGTTGATCTGCTGTCAAAGGAGGAGCTTACACCTCAGGCAAAGGAGTATGTTGACATTTTGCAGCAGAAATCGGAGCGGCTGCAGGGGATAGTTTCCGACGTGTTCGACCTTGCAAAGGCAACCAGCGGCAACATTGCCATGGACAACGAGCAGCTTGATTTAAGCAAGCTGTCGGAACAGATTTTCGCCGAATTTGAGGACAGAATCGCGGAGGGAAGCTTCGACGTAAGAAAGAAAATATGTAAGCCGCCCGTAACGGTTTACGGCGACGGAAAAAAGATGTACCGAATTATTCAAAATCTCCTCGACAATGCGCTGAAATATTCTCTTAAAGGAACGCGCATTTATTACACTCTTGAAAAGCATAACGGCAAAGCAGTGATTTCAATCAGCAACACCTCGTCTTACGAAATGAGCTTTACAGCCGATGAAATAACCGAGCGTTTTACAAGAGGCGATAAAGCAAGAACCACTGACGGCTCAGGGCTTGGTTTATCCATTGCAAAGGGCTTTGCGGTTGCCTGCGGCGGAGATATGAGGGTTGAGATAGACGGCGATATGTTCAAAGCAATTGTTGATTTCCCCCTCATGGAATCAATTTAACATAGATAAAACCTCGAAGCTTATGCTCCGAGGTTTTTTATTATTTGCGGCAAAAGAACAATAAGCAGATAAATTACGGGCTGATGTGCAAGGTAGATTATCAGCGAGTGTCTGCCTATAAATGACAGCGGCTTTAATCCATGCTCAAAAGGCTTTCCGAACAGGTTTTTCTCCTTGAACAGCCTGCCGATGAAGCAGCCAGTAATAAAGAGGAAAATCCACGGCAGAATTGGGAAGTAGTCGGTTGAAAAAAAGTCCTTTTGCGGAAATCCCAAATAAGCGGTTATGTAATTGCTGTAAAAGCAATCGGGGATTTCAACGAGCTTTGCGCCGAAAAATCCCATATAGCCTTGCTGAACGTTTTTGAAAACGCCGAAAAGCACAAAGGAAACCGCTGCCCCTGCAGCAGAATTAACCCTGTGAAGCAGCCTGTCAAGAGGAATCATTATCAGCATCGCAGAACCAAGCAAGGTCAGCACGCCGAAAATAACTCTGTCCTCAGGCACGAAAATCAGCGTTACTGCGGTAGTCAGCGCTCCCGCTCCGAATACGGTAAGCCCGCGTTTCAGGTGCTTTTTGCCAAGCGTGAAGCAAAATCCCGATAAAAGTATGAATGTCCAGCAGATGGATTGCTGCCAGATATGTGCGTAAACGCTGCGGTACCACTCCCAGTCAAAGCCGAGGATATATACGAAATCCCATACGGCATGGTAAATCACCATGCTGATTATAGTTATGCCGCGGATTGTGTCGAGCAGCTCTAATCTTTGTTTCTTCATGGTTATATTTTAACCTATTTTGCCAGATTTTGCAATAGAAAAATAAAACTCCCGCCGTTAAAGCGGGAGTTTCAGTGCGTCGAAAAACTTGCCACCGGCAACTTTTTCGAGGATTATATTGCGAAAATTATTCACTTGTGGGGCGCTTTTTTTCTTGAAAAAAGTGCCCCACACCCCTGCAAAAAAGCGCTTTGCAAAAGGATTTTCGCAATCTGCGGATTGCGACTTAGGGCTTTGCCCTAAGTACCCACCACTTTTTGAAAAAAGTGGACAAAA
>CAKSIR010000027.1 GCA_934462775.1 uncultured Ruminiclostridium sp. | reverse complement strand
CAAAATCGCTTTCAACGATTTTGACCGCATTTCATGCGGCGGCTCCGCTGCGCGGAGGTCTGAGAACATTTTATCATTAAATCCATTTGCCTGTCGGCAAATGACGGCTTTGCCGTATCACCTTGCGGCGATTTGATTTATGCTATAATAACCTCAGACTCAAAATCGCTTCAACGATTTTGACCGCATTTCGGAGGTAAAAAATTGAACTATAAGGTTATCGAAAAAATCGGCGAAAAGAACGAATCTGACGCAAACCGTTCGGTTGCCACAATTATGGCAATAACTTTCGGCTTGTTTACGCTGATTTACATACTTAACGTGCTGGGTATTTTTATAATTTACGATTTGGCAATGTCCATTGCTTACTTTTCAAGCGCGGTTCTGCTGCTTGCGCCAATTGCAATGAACAAAATTTTCGGCAGGTCAACCCGCTGGCTTAAATATGCCTATGTCATTTTCTCCGTAATATTCATTCTGATTGTCACAACCACGCTCACTTACCATGTTGTACTCGTCTACGCCTACCCCATTGCCATAGCGGGGGTGTATTTTCAGAAAAAAATAACCAGGCTGGCAACGGTTCTCACAATGATTGCGACTGTATGCGGACAGCTGTTCGGTTTCTGGCTGCAATGGCGGCCCGACTACAATTTCAAGAGTATGTATGAGCTTATCACATACAGCATTGTTCCGAAATTTATTACGCTGCTTTGCTTCTCGTTCCTGCTGAACTTCCTGACTAAGAGAACCTCGCGGCTGCTGTATGACGATATGGAACGATACGAACAGCTGCTCAAATACAACAAAAAGATGATTTACAACTTCGCAACTCTGGTTGAAAGCCGCGACGAGAACACAGGCGGTCACATTAAGCGCACCAGCATTTATGCGCAGCTCCTCGCCAGGGAGCTTATGCAGGAGGGAGCCTACAAGGAGCTGCTGAACGATGATTATATCAACTGCCTTGCACTGGTAGCGCCGCTTCACGACATAGGAAAAATCTCAATTCCCGACAGCATACTCCAAAAGCCCGGCAGACTTACGGACGAGGAGTACAGCGTCATGAAAACCCATTCCGAAAAGGGCGGCAAAATAATCAACGACACATTTTCCGAAACCGATGACGAGGAATATAAAAGAATGGCGTATGATGTTGCAATGTACCACCATGAAAAGTGGAACGGAAGCGGCTATCCTATGGGCAAAAAGGGCAGGGAAATACCGCTTTCGGCAAGGATAATGGCGATTGCGGACGTGTTTGACGCCGTTTCTGAAAAAAGGTGCTACCGTGACGCAATGCCGATTGACGAATGCTTCAAAATAATCGCAGACGGAAAAGACAGGGATTTTGACCCTGTGCTTGTGGACGCGTTCATGAAAATACGCGGAAAAATTGTTGATGTCAGAAACAACGATATTCACAGCAGCGAGAAAACAGCATAAAAACAGCCTCTGTATTTCGTTATACAGAGGCTGTTTTCAAAACTCAATTCCCTTTCGTGCGTTAATTCCCTTTTGATAAGGGTGCTTTACCGCCTTTATTTCGCTTACATAATCCGCCGCATCAATAAATTTCTGCGCGGGATTTCTGCCCGTGATTATAAGCTCCACATTTTCGGGCTTGCCAAGCACAACCCTGTCCGCAAGCTCCTTATCTATGTAGCCGTACTCGTAAGCTGCGTTGAATTCATCAATTATCAGCATATCGATTTCGCCGTTTTTCATCAGCCTTTCAGCGTCCTCAAGCATCTGATTGTGTTCGGCAATCTGAGCTTTTTTATCCTCCTCGGTCATGTTGAAGGTGAAACCGTAATTTCTCTTGCAGCGGTCAACCGTTATGCCCGGAATCAGGCTCAGCGAATGAAGCTCAGACGTATCGCTGCCCTTTAAAAGCTGGATTATATGCACTTTCATGCCGCTTCCCGCCGCTCTGAGAGCAAGCCCCATCGCCGCTGTTGTTTTTCCCTTTCCGTCGCCGCAATAAATATGAATAAGTCCCATAACTGCCTCCTTTTTCAAAAATAATAGCATAATGCCGCAGCGTTGTCAATGCAGCCTGCGCAAATACAAAAATTCCCGCCTAAAAATTTGGCAGGAATTTTTGAATCGTATAAAACCTTTTTACAGGAGGGACTGTCACTTAGCCAGCGCTTCGCCTAACTTTTTGCATTCTTCAAGAGCGGCTTCGTCAGGAGTTTCATTTGCAATCAGACCTTCGCCGCCGATAACTGTTGCTCCGTCGCCAACTGCGCGGTCAACCCAGTTTCTCATCCATTCGCCGTCGCCCCAGCCGTATGAACCGAATAACGCGATTGTCTTTCCGCTGAGCTTTGATTCAATTGAAGCAAAGAACGGTTCAAATTCAGTTTCCTCAAGCTCCTCAGAACCCATTGCGGCGCAGCCGAACGCCAGTCTGTCATAGTCGTCAACGCTGCCCTTAAAATCGGAAACGCTGAAAAGCTCTGCGCCTGCTCCCTGAGCAACTGCGCCTGCCATCATCTCGGTATTTCCCGTTCCGCTCCAATAAATTACTGCAATTTTCATAATAAATCCGTCCTTCCGTTATATTTTCAGAGCCTCGTAAATGTCGCTGCCCTGACTTAATTTATTGCACAGAAATTTTCTGCACTTGTTGTAGTTTTCAAATGTACGCTTTGCCTTTTCTTCGTCGCCGTAAACCTTCCAGCAGCCGCACAGCTTAAAATTTTCTCCGTTGTTTTCAATGAATCCGTTTACGTCCTCCAACGGATAGCCGAGGAAAATTCCTACTTCGTGAGGAAATCCGTCATCGGAAGAAATCCTTGCAGCCAAACGGGAAAGCTTTTCGTCGATGCTGCTTTTGTAGGAGTAGCCGTAATTCAGCAGCGCTGCGCCGTTTTCCTTATCAAGCAGCTGCTTTTCCAACAGCTTTTCGTTGTAAACAAGGATAAGCGCTCTGCCCTTGCAATGACACATTTCTCTTATTTTAAGACCCTTCACCGCAGCCTTGCGGTTGAACCTGAGTATATTCTCTTCAATGTCAAGCTCGTTTATGCAAAGCGATACAAGACTTGCGCATTTTATTCCAAGCAGCGACGGCGCTGAATGAAAAGCAAGAATACTTTCAAAGCACTTACATTTATACGGCATAACTCCTCCGAGGTTAGTGTGAACTAACCTACATTTATAATTTAATTCAAGCATTTACATACTGTTCAAGTACGTTTTTAAGCGCGTTTACGCTTGCATTGTGTATCTTTGCAACTGCAAAATCGTGCTTATCCGCCTTTTTATCAACGCTTATAACCATTTTATGTGAACAGGTGTTTGTAAAAACAACCACTAAATCCGGTGTCCCGATTTTATTTTCAAAATCGGCGGGCATCTGTGTAAAAACCTTCGCTTTACATTTATAGCTGCCGCAGATTTCCTTGTATCTTGTTGCCATTCTGTCGTTTCCGCCAACTACCACTACGCTCATAAGTCACCTCTGTATAATACAATTTAAGTTAGTCTAAACTTACTGAACATATAATAGCATATCAGTTGGAGTTTGTCAAGGGCAACCGAACGATTAAATATATTTTCATGAAAAGTATACTAAAATACTGTACATTTAATGTAATTTGTGATATACTAATAACAGAAGACCTAAGTCTTCACATTACAAAACAAAAAGGAGAATTAAAATGTCAGTTATTACAATCACATCAGATAATTTTGACGCTGAGGTTATTAAATCGGAAAAGACGGTTCTGCTTGATTTCTGGGCAAGCTGGTGCGGTCCATGCAAAATGCTTTCGCCTGTTGTTGATGAAATTGCAGACGAAACTCCCGACATAAAGGTAGGAAAAATCAACGTTGACGAAGAAAACGAGCTTGCTGCAAAGTTCGGTATTTCAAGCATACCGACGCTTGTCGTCATGAAAAACGGCAAGATTGAAGCGTCGTCGGTCGGTGTACGACCAAAATCGGAAATACTCGCTATGATAAAGTAAGCGCGATAGTTTTAAGAGCCGTTTGCCTATAAGGTGAACGGCTTTTTCGTTTTTATCCCGCCTTCAAAATTCGATTTTTCAGGAATAAATCCAAAAACCGTGAAAACAATAGTAAGGCAACATTAAAAAGGAGTTGGTAAAATGCAGATAACAAACAAGGAATACGATCAGCTTACCAAAAAGCGCTCCCCTAATACAAAACTGTATCTGACGCTGCCGAAAGCGTTTTTCATCGGCGGAATAATCTGCTGCGTCGGCGAGGCTTTTCTGAATTTCTACTCCACACTCGGTCTTACCAAAACGCAGGCAGGCTCAGTGACTTCCATAACGCTGATTTTCATCAGCGCGATTCTGACAGGCTTCGGGCTGTACGACAAAATCGCCAAGCATGGCGGCGCAGGTACCCTCGTACCCATAACAGGCTTTGCAAACGCGGTTGTTTCCCCTGCCCTTGAATTCAAAACCGAGGGCTTCATTTTGGGCACAGGCGCGAAAATATTCATAATCGCAGGTCCTGTCATTGTTTACGGAATTACTGCGTCAGTGGTTTACGGGCTTATTCTTGCTATATTTCATCTTGCATAGGAGATAAAAATGTCGGCTTATTTAAAAGAAGGTACAATAGAAATGACCACCTGCCCCAGCGTGTCGGCGTATGCGGCGGCGGTAGGGAAAATGGAGGGCGACGGTCCGCTGAGGGATTGCTTTGACTACATCGCTGACGATGTGACAATGGGCGAAGTCAGCTGGGAAAAAAGCGAAAGCAAGTTTCAGCAGTACGCCTTCAACACCGCCCTTTCAAAAGGCGGCTTTGCCGAAAAGGACATCAGCTTTATTTTCGCAGGCGACCTGCTTAATCAGTGTACAGGCTCTTCCTACAATCTGCGTGAAACGAACGTTCCGGTGGTTGGACTTTACGGAGCTTGCTCAACTATGGCGGAAAGCCTTGCCCTCGCTTCGGTTTTCATTGACAACAGCGTTGGCTGCAACGCCGCCGCCCTTACTTCCTCGCACTTCTGCTCATCGGAAAGGCAGTTCAGATTTCCGCTTAATTACGGCGGTCAGCGAACGCCTACCTCCCAGTGGACAACAACGGGCAGCGGCTGCGCGATCGTTTCTCCGCACGGAGAACCGCCTTATGTAAAGGCTGTCACATTCGGCACAATTCAGGACATGGGCATAAAGGACGCAAACAATATGGGCGCTGCAATGGCGGGCGCAGCCTACGCCACCATTTCAAAGCACCTTGCAAACACCAATTCAAGCATTGACGACTACGACATGATTTTGACAGGCGATTTGGGAAAGGTAGGCAGCGACCTGCTCTGCGATCTGTTCAGCAAGGATAACGTGGACATTTCACAAAAGCACAGCGACTGCGGCTTGATGATCTACGACATGGAAAAGCAGGACGTTCATGCAGGCGGTTCAGGCTGCGGATGCAGCGCAAGCGTGCTTTGCGGGTACATTTTGCAGGAAATCGCGCAGGGAAAGCTGAAAAACGTACTTTTTGCAGCGACAGGCGCGCTGCTTTCGCCTACCGTTGTTCAGCAGGGCGAAAGTATCCCCGGAATTTCCCACGCGGTTCATCTGTCATACAGTTAAGGAGATTTTATGGATATATTTATGGAATATGTGTGGGCTTTTGTTGTAGGCGGCGCGCTGTGCTTAGTGGGACAGCTGCTTATCGACCTGACAAAGCTTACTCCCGCGCGGATACTGGTTCTGTACGTTGTGGCAGGCGTAATTTTAGGGGGAATAGGCGTATACGAACCGCTTGTCGACCTTGCGGGCGCAGGAGCAACCGTACCACTGACGGGCTTCGGCTACCTGCTGTCAAAGGGCGTCCGTATCGCCGTTGCGGAGGACGGACTTTTAGGAGCGTTCACAGGCGGTTTTTCCGCCTGCGCGGCAGGACTTACTGCCGCAATCGTGTTCGGACTTATTGTTGCGCTGTGCTTTAAGCGCGGAGATAAACAAAGCTGAGTACGCGGATTGATTTTCAGTCCGCTGCATATTGCATTACCCCGACCTTTGTAGTAAAATAAAGCTATGGAAACGGAGGTAATTATGAAAAAACTGTTGATTGTTGTTGATTATCAGACTGATTTTGTAAGCGGAATACTGGGTTCTCCCGCCGCTGCTGAAATTGAGGATATTATCTGCGAAAAAATTGAGCAATACCGCGCTGAAAACGCAGAAATAGCGTTCACCATGGACACTCACGGCGATGACTACGCCGAAACGGACGAGGGCAGAAAGCTGCCCATGCACTGCAAAAAGAACAGCGACGGCTGGCAGCTTTACGGCAGAGTAAAGACGCTGAAAAAAGACAGCGACAAATATTTCTGCAAAAGCACCTTTGGCAGCGGCAAGCTGTACGACTACCTCTGCAAAAACAGCTTTGACTCGGTGGAGCTGTGCGGAGTGGTTACGGATATATGCGTTATCAGCAACGCCGTACTTGTCCGCACAGCGCTGCCCTGCTGCGTGATAACCGTTGACGCAAAGGCAGTCGCAGGCGGCAAATGCGGACTTGATACAATGAAAAGTATGCTTATAAATATTGTGAATTACGAGGACTGAAAACGGACGAACTGCGTGACATGAACGGATTTCGGCACATCGCTCGCGTTGATATACGGAACTGCCCTTGACCGCGTTAAGGAGCGGCGCTGAAGCTAAAGGATAGAAAAGCTATATGAATTTTGCCGTCTGCAAAATGATATGTACCCCAAAAGTCAGACATTCAGGAGGTGCATATCAAACGCAGGCGGTTTTTGACGCCGAAAATTCACACGCTTTCAAGCCTGAATTGGCATTCCGCAACCAAAAGTTGCTTGCATAAAACAAGAAAATATGCTATGATATTCACATCAACTGCGGGAGAGAAGGACATGAAGAAAAAAGACAAAAACACAGACCCTAATGTAAAAAATTACAATCTGTTCCAAAACATGGCTTACGTTTTGAAAGGCATAGTGAAATATCAGAAATCACTGCTTTTCTATATGATTCTGTTTTCATTTACCTCGGCGGCAATGTCGCTTATGTGGACGATTATAGCCAAGTACATACTGGACTACATCCAGACGGCGCTGCAAACGGGAAACACATCTGATTTAATGCCGCTTTTGCAGCTGGTGCTGGGAACAACGGCGGTTGAAATCATTATGATGGGCGCCCAGGCTTTCTGCAGCTCAAAAATGTGGTACAAATTCGTGTATGTCCGTTTCAGATTCATTACACAGCGCATGGCAAAGGCAATGTCGATGAAGTATGAACAGCTTGAAACGCCTAAGGTTCTCGACTATATGCAGAAGGCAATGAACGCAACAGGCAACAACGACCAGGGCGTTGAGGGGCTTATCCGCAGCCTTAGCTCGTTTATGGCAGCCTTTGTAAAGATTACCGCCTCAGTAGCCATTATCTGCACGCTGAATCCTATACTTGTGCTGATTATGCTGGCGCTTGCCTTTTTGCAGTTCCTTTTCTTCGACTACACAAAGCGCACCGACAAAAAGGAAACATGGGACAAAATGGCTCCCGGCTGGCGCAAAATCAGCTACATGGAAAATATGTCAACCAACTTTGCCTTTGCAAAGGACATACGTCTTTTCGGACTTGCAGACTGGCTCAACAAAAAGCATAAGGAAGTTTGCGGCGAAAAACACGGCTACATGGTTAAATCCAAGAACTACTGGATTGCGAACTCCTTTTTTTCTCACGGAATTTTCCTTTTGCAGGAGGGCGTACTGTACGCGTGGCTGATTTACTGCGTTATCGCAAACGGAATGTCAATCGGCGATTTCACGCTGTATTTAGGCTCGATCAGAACATTTTCCAACACCCTTTCCGAGCTGCTGAACAGCCTTGCCGACACACGCTTCAACTCCATGCAGGTCAACGATTTCAGAACCTTCGTTGAATACCCTGACGACGACGAAAGCGGCTGCATTGATATTCCTAAAAGCGACAAGTACGTTTTCACCTTTGAAAACGTATCGTTCAAATACAGCGGTCAGGAAAGCTATGCTCTTAAAAATCTGAACCTGACTATTGAAGCGGGTCAAAGACTTGCGGTGGTCGGTCTTAACGGCGCAGGAAAAACCACGTTTATTAAGCTGCTGTTAAGGCTTTACGACGTAACGGAGGGCAGAATCCTCCTCAACGGAACCGATATACGCAAATTCAGGCGCGATGATTACTACGACCTGTTCTCCCCTGTTTTCCAGAACGTTGAAATTTTTGCTTTCCCAATGAGCGAAAACGTTTCAATGAAAGAGCCTGAAAACACCGACAAGGAAAAGGCTGAACGCTGTCTTATCCTTTCGGGAATGGAGGAAAAGCTGAAATCCCTGCCCGACGGCGTTGACACCGAGCTGCTGAAGGTTATCTACGACGACGGCGTTGACCTTTCGGGCGGCGAAAAGCAGAAGCTTGCCCTTGCAAGAGCGCTTTACAAGAACGCGCCGGTGGTTGTGCTTGACGAACCTACCGCCGCCCTTGACGCACTTGCCGAATACAAGCTGTACAATGACTTTGACAAGCTTATCGGCGAAAAGTCCGCCGTTTACATTTCGCACCGACTTTCCTCCACCCGCTTCTGCGACAGCATAGCAATGTTCAAGGAGGGAGAAATGGTGGAATACGGAACCCATGACGAGCTGCTTGCAAAGGGCGGCGCATACGCCGAAATGTTCCACGTTCAGGCGCAGTATTACCAGGAGGAGGCGGTTGCAAATGGCTGAAAAGAAGAATAAAAAGGAAAGCGGACTTCAGATAGTCAAGCAGACGCTGAAATACTTCCTGCCTGCCGCCGCAAAATATAAGCCGGGATATTTCGTGCTGATGGGACTGAGCATTATAATAAATACCTCCCTGCCCTTTATCAACATTTTCCTGCCCGCCATGATAATCGACGAGCTTGTCACAACGCAGAACATCAAGAACATCATAATCTACACAGTGCTTACCGTTGTGGGAAACGTGCTGCTCGACCTGCTTGGCAGCCTTTGCTATGTCAATATGGAAAAGTACGCTGACAGCTTTGAAAACTACTTCAACGTTGAGCTTGCAAAGCGCGCAATGGAAATGGACTACGCCCTCACCGAAAACAAGGACGCCCTCGACCAGGTTGAAAAAGCAAAACAGGGTATGCAGTGGTATTCCGGCGGCGTTCACGGAATCTGCTCCCAATTTCAGCGCATTATCACAGGCATAACGAAGCTGATAGGCGTGGCGGCAGTGCTGGTAACAGGCGCTCCGCTGATGCTGCTTGTTGCGGTAATCGTGCTGATAATCACTTCCTGCCTCAACAATAAAAACAACAAAATCGAGATTGAAAACTACAAGAACCTGTCCAAAACAAACCGCATTTTTGGCTATACGCTGTTTCAGCTGTCCGACTTCCGTTTCGGCAAGGACATAAGACTGTACAAGGCAATAAAAATGATGCTGAGCAAAGGCACGGAGCAGTCCGACGTTATGGTTAAAAACTGGCAGAACCTTTCCATGAAGCAGCTGCCCAACTCGGAAATCGACGTAACTGTGGGCGCAATTCGCGACGGCGTGAACCACTTCTACCTTGGCTGGCTTGTTCTTAGCGGACTTATCACACTGGGCGATTTCTCCAAGTTTTCATCAGCCTCAGGCACGTTCACATTTGCCCTTCAGGACATCATCTACGGCTATCAGGAAATTGTCAAGTGCTGCTCCTACGCAAGAGAATATATTCTGTTCATGAACTATCCGCCCTACATTCCACAAGGCACCGCAAAGCCCGAGAACAAGGAACACACTATTGAATTCCGCAACGTTTACTTCAAGTATCCTAACACCGAAAAGTATATTCTGAACGGCGTTTCAGTTACGCTGCACAGCGGCGAACACCTGTCGGTTGTGGGGCTGAACGGTGCAGGCAAAACCACCTTTATCAAGCTTTTGTGCAGGCTTTACGATGTGACCGACGGCGAAATTCTCCTTGACGGCAGAAACATCAAGGACTACAACTTTGAGGAATACACCAAAATTTTCTCGGTCGTATTCCAGGATTTCAAGCTGTTTGCCTTTTCGATTCTTGAAAATATTGCGGCTGACCAAGCCGAGAATGACGGCGTAAGGGAACGCGTTCAGCAGCTTACAACCCTTGTGGGACTGGAGGACAAGCTCAATACCCTTGAAAAGGGCGTTGACACTGTTCTGTTCAAGCAGTTTTTGGAGGACGGAATTGAACCCAGCGGCGGCGAACAGCAGAAAATCGCCATTGCAAGAGCGCTTTACAAAGACGCTCCCGTGGTAATTCTTGACGAACCGACAGCCGCCCTCGACCCTATTGCAGAGTATGATATTTATCGCCAGTTCGATAAGCTGGTAGGCGGAAAAACGGCGGTATATATTTCTCACCGACTTTCTTCCTGCAAGTTCTGCGATAAAATTGCAGTGTTCTCAGACGGAATAATCAAGGAATACGGAACTCACGAACAGCTTGTAAACATAGAAAACGGCATTTATGCGGAAATGTTCGCGGCACAGGCGCAGTATTATACATAAAAATATACGCAAAAAGAGCCTCACACATCGTGAGGCTCTTTTCTGCGTCAATTCCTTTACGCCATTGCAATTCGTTCATCGGTAACGCTGATTTTTCCTGCATTTGCAGCATAGTCTATTCCGTTTCCGATAGAGGTTTCAATCACTCCGCCTGTTCTTGTGTAACCGAACAGCTTTGCCGTTTCGCGGATAAGGTCGCTTTTCAGCATACTAACCTGATTTTCAAGCACAAGCGCTATTCCCGCAGCAATTTCCTCGGCGCAGATGTCGTCCATTGAACGCTTTTCACTGTCGCTGTCGGGAACTCGGCAGGAGCTGTATGCAGCAGGAATCTGGTTTTCCTGCCAGTAAAAAACAGAACCGTTGGAGCTGTTCACATTGCCGCAGGCAACGGTAATAACCTCGTCAAACACCTTTTCAACGCGGCTTCCGCTGCGGGTGATTCCCCATGCTGAAAGCACCTTTTTTAGCAGCGCCCTGCGGCTTATCGGAGCCTCGGCTTCGATAATGCTCCGCATCAGCTTTATCATTGCAGGACGGGCGGATGCTTCATAGAACTGCTCTGCCGCGCCGAGCTGCTGAACGGGACAGGATATGTATTTCGTGCATTTGTCCTTTGCCGAAAGGGTTTTCTCGCGCTCAAAATTCAGCACTCTTTCGGGCTTTGCAGCAGCAGGCTCCTCCTTGGGACTGTCCTGTTCGGCAATCGCCTGCTCAATGTCGCGCTTCAGCTTGTCAATGACTTTCTGCTTATTGTCAAGCCAATCCAAAATCCACACGTTGCTGATTTTCCAGCCAAGACCCTTAAGCACTGACGGCTGGAGAATGTTGCGGTCGCGGGCGGTGGTTGTGTCAATGTGCTTTCTTCCGTGGCACATAACGCCCAGAACGTAAGCGTCCTCTTTTTCGGGATTTACAACGCCGATGTCAACCTTGTATTCCGAGCAGCCGATATTGTTCCTTACCTTGTAGCCAAGCTTCTCGATTTCCGCCGCCACAATTTTTTCAAAGTCGTCGTTTTCCGCGGCGGCGCTTACGGTGCGGGCTGCAAGCGCCGCATTTCCCTTAGCCGCAAATTCAAGGAATCCTTTTAAGCCCGCAACGCCGTCCGAGCGTGTTCTGTTAAGGTCAATCTGATCGGGACGGATTACGGAGTAAACCTGCATTTCACGCCTTGCTCTTGAGATTGCAACGTTAAGCCTGCGCCAGCCGCCGTCACGGTTCACAGGTCCGAAGTTCATTGAAACATTGCCGTTTTTGTCAGGACCGTAACCGATTGAGAACAGGATAACGTCACGTTCGTCGCCCTGAACATTTTCAAGGTTCTTGACGAAAATCGGCTCATACATTTCGTTTGCCCACTGTTCAAGCTGCGGATTTTTCATGAACTCGTCCGCAAGCATATCGTCTATGAGATTCTGCTGAACAAGGCTGAACGTAACCACGCCGATACTCTGCTTTCTCAGCTTTTCATCAGACAGACGGCGGACGATTTCCGCGATTATCGCCTCTCCCTCCGCCTTGTTCTGCTTGCTGCCGCCCTTGTCGTAATAGCCCTCGACGTTGAACCACTTTACCTTAGAAACAAGGTCGTCAGGTGACGGGAACGTCATCAGCTTGTTGTCGTAATATTTTGCGTTGCTGTATGCAATAAGGCTTTCGTGGCGGGAACGGTAGTGCCACAGCAGGTGCTTCTGAGGCATTGACAGCGCCAGACAGTCGTCAAGCACGCTTTCCAGATCCTCCTTGTCGTAATTCTCGTCGTCAATCTGATTTGCGGAGAAGAAGCTGGTCGGCGGCAGCTGTTTCGGGTCGCCTACAACAACCACATTTTCGCCTCGGGCAATTGCTCCCACCGCCTCGCAGGTAGGCAGCTGCGACGCCTCGTCAAATACAACAAGGTCAAATTTCGGGAATGACGGGTCAATGTACTGCGCAACAGAAATCGGGCTCATCAGCATACACGGGCATATTCTGCGAAGCAGGTTCGGTATGCTGTCGAAAAGCTTGCGTATCGGCATATTTCTGCCGCCGCTTTTGATTGCCTTTTGGAGAATATTAAGCTCCGAGGAGCCTGCTCCCGCAGCGGAGGTGTCGGGAATTTTTGCGCTGAGCGCAGACACAAGCTCCTTGATGGTGTACTCCTCAAACTGAGCGGTCGTAAGGCGGTATTTTTCGATTGTATCCTCAAACTGTGCGCCCTGGAACTGCTGCAATTCGGGAACGGTATTCACAATGCTGCCGATTATTGCGCGGCTGATTTCGCGGTCGTATGCGCTTTCCATATTTCCTTCGGAAAGACTGCCGTTTTCATAGGCGTCGGCAACTGCGGAAAGTCCGTTTCTCCGCAGAGCGTCAATGCTGTTGTTCAGGACGGTGTAATCCTTGAGGGCGGAAATTCCGCCAAGCCATTTTTCAGCCTGCTCCGCAAGGGCGTCAAAGCAGCTGCCGCTGCCGCAAACAGCCGCAGCGTCTACCTTATAAACAGTCGCAAGGTCGTTAAGCAGCCTGCCGAAATCGGCGAAATGCTCCCTGCCGTTTTCGAATACTCCCTTGCCGTTGGGGTTTGCACTGTAAGCGAATGCAGCCGCTCTCGCCAGCGGATTTGCTGACGTTATTTCGCGGAGCTTTTCCGTTGCGGAAAGCGCTTCATCAAGGGAAACAAAGTCGCTGTTTTCGCCTATCCATTTGCCGCCGAAAAGAGAAATTTCGTTATTGATTACGCCTGACAATGCACCTTTCAGCCGCTTGCAGTCGGACAGCTTTCCATAGTATTCGGCGATATTTTCCTTTGTGATTTTTCCCGGCTGCTTTGAATAAAGGTCAAGCTCCTTAACAAGCTTGCCTGCGCCGATTATCCTTGGCAGGAACCACTTCTGCTCGTTTTTCTTCCAGCTGAGAATTGCAGTATCCGGGTCAAAATCAAACACGCTTTGCTCAAACTCTGACGAAAGCTGCGAATAAAGCTGCTTGTAGCTGTTTCCGTTTGCAATAAGCTGTTTGAGGGACGGTTTCTTCGCCTCAAAATCAGGGTCGGAAAGCGCATTCGGCAAATAGTTCGGAGTTTCGTTAAGAGCGGTGACAATGCTTACCACCGCGCTGTAATCCGCAAGCGTGGGCTTCGCGTCAAGGCTCAGCGTTTTTATCAGCTCGTCATAGTCGTTTCCGCACGTTTCGGCAAGGCTTTTCAGCCTGCCGCAAAGCTGCTCGAAGCCGCTGCGTATGTCCATTGAATACTCAAGGCAGCGGTAATTTTTGTACGGCGAATCTGCATAACCGCCGATTTCATTGCCTGCGGAAGCTGTTTTCTGAATCAGCTCCTTCCACAAAGCGTAAGACGCGCTGCTCATCTGCGAAACAACAGACGAATCAAAACTGAATCTGTCCTTGTTCGCGTCATTTTTTTCATAGAGAACAATCGCCTCGTAAAGCGACATTCCGCAGTCCCGCTTTTTATGTATTTCCTCCATGGTGGAATTTAGCTCCCTGCGCAGTGCAAGCAGCTTTTCGGCGGCTGCGCCGTATTCCTCGGCGGACTTGACGTGACCTACGTTCAGAGTGTTTTCAAGCTGCTGCAAAACCGCTCTTTTCTGAGCTTTGTTGGAGTGCAGTTCAAGACAGAACGGGTCAAGCCCGATTTTTGCAAGACGATTTTGTACAACCGACAGCGCCGCCATTTTTTCTGCAACGAACAGCACGGATTTCCCCTGATACAGCGCGTTTGCAATAAGGTTGGTGATAGTCTGGGACTTGCCTGTTCCCGGAGGGCCGTGAAGTACGAAGCTCTGACCGTTTGCGGCTTCATAAATTGCCGCAAGCTGAGAGGAGTCCGTACTGGTAGGTATCGCCATGCTTACAGGGGCAAGCTTACTGTCGAGGTCCTTTGCGGACATTTGCAGCTGAAGCGGCTCCCACTCCATTTTGCCCGCAATAAGACTTGAAACGACCTTGTTCTTTTTAAGGTCGTCGGAACGGTTGCGAATGTCGTTCCACATGATAAACTGGCTGAACGAAAACTGTCCAAGGAACGCATATTCCAGAATATCCCAGTGCTTTTTTGACATTACGCCCTGACGTACAGTATTGAACACAAGAGGCAGGTCGATGCCGCTTTCGTCCTGAGGCAGCGGATTCAGTCCGCTAATGGAAACGCCGTAATCCTGACGCAGCATTTCAAGCAGCGTAATGTTCATCTGCGGTTCTTCGTCACGGATTCTTACGGTGTAGGAACGGTCCTGTATTTTCCGCACAATATCCACAGGAATAAGCACCAGCGGAGCAAAGCGCGGCTTCTCGCTTTTGTCGGTTTCAAACCAGCGCAGAAAGCCGAGAGCAAGGTAAAGCGTATTTGCGCCGTTTTCCTCAAGGCTGACCTTCGACTGTCTGTGCAGCTTTTTCAGCGTCTTTTCAAGCTCGCTTTCCTTTAAAAATGTGCGCAGCCGCTTGCTCTTGAATTCGGATTCGGCAATGGTCGTTATAAGGTCCTTTTCGTTTTCAATTTCGTATATTTTGCTGTCGGAAAGAGCAATGGCAAAGTCCGTAGGCGCAGGCATTATCTTGAAGTCCTCGCCTCGTGAAATTTCGTCCTCAAGCACTCCCAAATCGGCGGTTATAAGCTGCACAACCGAGCTTGTGGGGCGGAAATTCAGCAGACTGTTTCTAAGACTTAGGTCAAGCAGCTTGCGCTCCCAGATTGCCTGCTTCGTTACCTCCTGCTCCTCGCTTGACGCGCCGTGAAGCGCAAGGTCGATCTCACGCTGCGGAGCGTTGGTTATTTCGTCCTTGCGGCGCTTTCCGTAATCTATTACGGAGAAGTTTCCGTTTTCGTAAACTCTGGACGGAATCGGACGTATTCCGCTTCCCCTGCACCGCATAATGTCCACCGCCATAGCAAAGTCGGCAGGGTTTTCCAGATTGTCAACAGCATGCTTTTCCGCATGGTCAAAGTCGGTGGAGCTGCCTGCGGTGAAGTCGGTGCATTCAACAACGCACAGCTTATCAATGCCGTGTGCGATACGCTTTGTGATTGCCGAAATATCGTCCTCGAAGCATTCCGCAAAGGTTTCCTCCTCCAGCCAGAATCCTGCAAAGGCATGACCTTTAGTGAAAATTATCAGCGGGTTTATTCCCATGCGTTCAAGGCAGGCGCAGTAAAGCAGCGCAAGGTCAATGCAGGTGCCGCATTTCTGGTCCATAACCGCGTCAGGCAGCCGCAGACGCTGACCGATTTTTTCATAGCTTGCAGGCGGCATTGCATAGGCGATGTTCAGCTCCTGCAAGGCGGCGTAAACAGCCGCTGCCTGCTGCTTTACAATGTTGGGATTTTTGGTCTGGTAGCCTGTTATTGACGGGCTGCCGCACCATTTTTTCAGATACATTGACGCCTTGCCCAGAACCTCTGAAATTTTTGGATGATTGGGCGTAACGAAGGCGGCAATGATTTCGGGCATGATAAGGTAGCCTGTCCATTCGTCGTATGCAAGCAGCTCGGTTTCCTGCCTTTCGGAAAAAACGCATTCATCACCGCAGAACGCCTCTATAAGCGCGCTTCCGTTCATTTTCTCGGTGAGAGAGGCAAGATATTCCGGCTTCAGCACAATTCTGACAGGCGACAGCTCGAACGCCTCAGACGGCATAAGACGTGGGATTACCGTTTCAAATGTGTGAGCAAAATCCGGCTCAAAGGTGATTCTGAAGGTTACATTTTCAAGGGTTTCTTCTGATTTATTGGTAATAAGCAGGCTTCTGAAAACAGGAACGTAGTTTTGCTGCATTGCAAAATTTATTACGCTGTTCATTTCGCCGCCGACAAGTATTTTCTGCATAGCTCCTCCTGTAAGAGTTTATTAACATAATTATAGTATATAGCAGCATAAAAATCAATGCAATCTGTCATAAAAAAACACTCACGAAATATGTCATAATCCACAAAACGGGTTAATTTATAAGCTAAAACCAGCTTTATAACTGCATTATACGGCAGCCTGCTGTAATGTTACAGAGTAAACTGCATATCTTATCCGATGAACACAGACTTTATGTTATTCAAAATTTACATATCTTTAATTAGATATTGCAATCTGTTTTAAAAAATGCTATAATATTCACGATTTAATAACAATACTGAAAGGAAAAATGTTATGAACAATATTAAGGAACTTTACGCTCAGTGGCTTGAAAAGGCAACCGCCGACAAGGACTTAATTGAAGAATTAAAGAGCATCGAGGGAAACGAGGACGAAATCTCCGACCGTTTCTACCGCGACCTTGAATTCGGCACAGGCGGTCTTAGAGGCGTTATCGGCGCAGGTACATACCGCATGAACTACTACACTGTATGCAAAGCTACGCAGGGTCTTGCGGCATATCTTAAGGCAGTTAAGCCTGAGGGCGCAAGCGTTGCCGTTTCATACGACAGCCGTATCAAGTCCGACTATTTTGCAAAGTCCGTTGCCGAGGTTATGGCGGCAAACGGAATCAAGGTTTACATTTACAGCGAGCTTATGCCTACGCCTATGCTGTCATACGCAGTACGCGCTCATAAGTGCGACGCAGGCGTAATGGTAACGGCAAGCCACAACCCTGCCAAGTACAACGGCTACAAGGTTTACGGCTCCGACGGCTGCCAGGTTACAATTGAGGCTGCCGACGCAATCCTTGCCGAAATCGAAAAGATTGACGTATTCACAGGCATTGCTTCAATGCCGTTCGACAAGGCGATGGCAGAGGGCAAAATTGAATACATCAAGCAGTCCGTTATCGACGACTACATTGCAGAAGTAAAGAAGCAGTCGCTCCACCCTGACGTTTGCGCAACAGCAGGCTTAAAGGTTGTTTACACTCCTCTTAACGGCACAGGCAACAAGCCGGTTCGCCGCATTTTAAAGGAAATCGGAATCAACAACGTTGTAGTTGTTCCCGAGCAGGAAAACCCTGACGGAACATTCTCAACCTGCCCGTATCCGAACCCTGAAATCAGAGAAGCGTTAAAGCTTGGTCTTGAGCTTTGCAGCAAGGAAAAGCCTGATTTACTTCTCGCTACCGACCCTGACTGCGACCGTGTAGGCATTGCAGTTCCGGACGACGACAGCTATGCGCTGTTCACAGGCAACGAAGTCGGCGCGCTCCTGCTGGAATACATCTGCAAGGAAAGAACAGCTCTCGGCACAATGCCAAAGAATCCTATTGCGGTAAAGACAATCGTTACAACCGATATTACAAGAGCAATCGCAAAGAAGTACAACGTTGAGCTTATCGAGGTACTCACAGGCTTCAAGTTTATCGGCGAGCAGATCGGTTTCTTAGAGGCAAAGGGCGAGGAAAACCGCTACATCTTCGGCTTCGAAGAAAGCTACGGCTACCTTGCAGGCAGCTACGTTCGCGACAAGGACGCTGTTGTTGCGTCAATGCTCATCTGCGAAATGGCGGCATTCTACCGCGCACAGGGAATTTCCCTTATCGAAGCACGCAAGAGAATGTACGCTGAATACGGCGTTTACTGCAACAAGCTTGACACCTTCGCGTTCGAAGGCGCTTCCGGCATGACAAAGATGCAGGAAATCATGACAAATATGCGCACAAATTATCCAAAGGAAATTGCAGGCGCAAAGGTTGTTGCTATGGCTGACTACGAAGCAAGCAGGAAGTACGACCTTGAAACAGGCAAGGAAGAGGTTATCAACCTGCCTAAGTCTAACGTAATCACACTTTACTTTGAGGGCGGCGCAAGCCTCGTAATCAGACCGTCGGGTACAGAGCCGAAAATCAAGCTTTACTACACAACAATCGGCAGCACTCTTGCCGACGCTGAAGCTTTACAGGCTAAGTACGCAGAAGCCTTCACAAAAATCGTAAAAGGCTGATAAAAACAGTTGACAACGGCTGATTTATGTGATATAATATCAACTTGTGATGACTAATGCCTGATGGGTTGCTCCCCATTAGTGCTGATATTGTGAGAAAAGGCGGTGACAACATGAGAGAAGGTATTCATCCAAATTACCAGCAGACAACAATCAAGTGTGCTTGCGGAGCTGTTTGGGAAACAGGTTCTACAAAGCAGGACATTAAGGTTGAAATCTGTTCAAAGTGCCACCCATACTTTACAGGCAAGCAGAAGCTTGTTGACGCAGGCGGACGTGTTGATAAGTTCAACAAGAAGTTCGGTCTTAAGTAATAAGAGTATTGCACTTGCAAATCAAGGCGGTTGGATTTTCCGACCGCCTTTTTGTATATAATTGTTGTTATTGCCGCCGTTTTGTGCTATACTATAAGAAGCAATTTGAATTGGAGATTATACATGATTAAAGCGGTTATTTTTGATATGGACGGAGTTATTCTTGATACGGAGAAGCTCCTCGTTAAATATTGGTGTCAGGCTGCTCACGAGTTCGGTTATCCGATGGAAAGATGGCACGCGCTGCACATAAGAAGTCTTGCAGGAAAGTTCTGCGAACCGCAGCTGAAGGAATGGTTCGGGTCTGACTGCGATTACAAAACCGTTCGCGCAAGGCGAATGGAGCTTATGAAAGCGGATATTGAAAGGAACGGGCTTGAGAAGAAAAAAGGCATTGACGAGCTGCTTGATTTTCTCGGCAAGAGCGGAATAAAGCGCGCAGTCGCCACCGCAACCGACATTGAACGCGCCACATCATACCTCACCAAGGTGGGACTTTTCGATAAATTTGACCGCATAATCTGCGCAAGCATGGTTGAGAGCGGCAAGCCCAAGCCCGACATCTACATATATGCGGCAAAGCAGCTGGGACTCGACCCCGGCGACTGCATTGCAGTCGAGGATTCACCAAACGGAGTTGCCAGCGCATATAATGCAGGGTGTAAGACTGTAATGGTTCCCGACCTTACTCAGCCTGATGAGGAAATAGCAAAAATGCTCTATGCAAAATGCGACTCTCTGCTTGATGTTATAGAATTGCTTAAATAAGGCGGTAAATTATGCGTATTTTTTCAGTAAACGACTTAAATAAAATGATAGCAAATGACGTTGAGGATTTTGTTGCAATGTCCGAAAACAGCTATACCGAACAGCTTAAAACCGCAGCGGAACACATTGCCGAAGCTCACGCGGAAAAGCCTATAATTCTGCTTTCGGGTCCGTCCGGCAGCGGAAAAACAACCACCGCTATGCGCATTGAAACGCTCCTTGAAA
Source organism: uncultured Ruminiclostridium sp. (assembly GCA_934462775.1). GTDB lineage: Bacteria > Bacillota > Clostridia > Oscillospirales > Ruminococcaceae > Ruminiclostridium_E. The sequence goes on along the minus strand of CAKSIR010000027.1, from coordinate 828 downwards.
AGCGGCACGGGCTTAAATGCAAAACGGTTTCTCTCGACAACTACTTTATTTCCCTCACCAATGAACAGCTTGCGGATATGAGCAAGGTTGACCTTGAGGCGCCTACAAGGCTGAATATCCCGCTGCTTGCGGCTCATTTTGAGAAAATCCGCCGATGCGAAAAGGTTATAATCCCGTCCTTCAGCTTTGCCACACAGCAAAGCATTGACGGAGAGGAATTTCAGCGCGAGCCCGATGAGATAGTCATTTTTGAGGGAATACACGCCCTCAACCCGGAAATCACAGGCAAAATAGGCGACCATGCAACCTCGGTCTACGTCAGCGTCAGAACCCGCCTTGAACACGACGGCGAGCTGCTGCACCCGTCAAAGATTCGCCTTATGCGCCGCCTTATGCGAGATAAGCTGTTCAGGGGCAGAGCAATTACCGAAACCATGAGCTTTTTCGCTCATGTCGAGCGCGGCGAACAGCTTTATATAATGCCGCATAAGCACAGAGCGCAGATAGATATTGATACGTTCATTCCGTTTGAGGCGTCGGTTTATAAGAGGTTCCTTGTGCCTGAGCTTGAAAAGGTAAAGAACAGCTACGACCAGTACGGCAAGTACGCGGACGTGGAAAAATTCCTGCTGTTGCTTGATAGCGTTGACGAAAAATTAGTGCCGGAAAACTCGCTGATAAGGGAATTTATCGGCGGAAGCGCGTACAGCTATTAAATGAAAGAGCCTGAGAGTTTGAAGCTCTCAGGCTTAGTCTGTCGAAAAAGACAGATTTAAAGTTTTTGTCCACTTTTTTCAAAAAGTGGTGGGTACTTAGGGCAAAGCCCTA
>CAKSIR010000026.1 GCA_934462775.1 uncultured Ruminiclostridium sp. | reverse complement strand
TTTTTATTTGTATAAAGCACCGTAAGCAGCGCAGGCTCTGTAATCAGCGCCCTCTGCGTCCTTTGTGCCGAATGCGCTCCATGCGTGAGGTCTGTATAGCTTTTCGTCAGGAACATTGTGGAGAGAAACCGGTATTCTCAGCATTGAAGCAAGAGTAATCAGATCCTCGCCGATATGTCCGTAAACGAATGCGCCGTGGTTTGCACCCCACTGTGCCATTACTGAGTAAACGTCCTTGCAGGCGCCGTCGTCCGTAATAGGAGCAAACCATGTTGACGGCCATGTCTTGTCAGTTCTTTCAAGAAGCGTCTTATTAACGTTCTCCGGCAGCTCAACCGTGTAGCCCTCAATAACCTGAATTGTCGGACCAAGACCCTTTACAAGGTTCACACGGGCAAATGTGCAAGGCATAATTCCCTTTGTTGAATAGCTTGAGGAGAATCCGCCGCCTCTGAAATATCCGAGGTTAGCGCAGCACCACTTCGTATCATCAAGGCAGGCAGCAATGTCCTTGTCGGTCATATCCCACCAGTTCTTCATGCAGCTTTCGCCCTGTTCGTTCTTGCAGGCGCCTGTTCCGTCAAGCGCTGCCGCGCCGCTGTTGATAAGGTGAATGAATCCGTTTGCCGCAACGCCCTCCGGCTTCCAGCCTGTAACGCGCTCAACTGCGTCAGGCGACCAGTATGTTCTTACGTCTGCGAAAATTGCAGCCTTGCTTGTAAGCTCGTGGAGAAGCAGCAGCGTTACGCCGTTAAGACCGTCGTTTTCCGTTGCAAACGGAATCGGTTCACGCTTGCCGTTCCAGTCGAATGTTGTATTGAGAATCGCCTCTGTAAAATCGGCGTTTGGCATAAAGTCAGTCCAGTTTCTCTGTCCCTGGAAACCGCCGAGAATTGCGTTTCTGCCCTTGCTTTCCTCAAGCCAGCCCATTTCAGCAAGCTTCGGATTGCCCTTCATTATGTCAATTACAATGCAGGTCATTTTCGCAATAAATTTCCAGTTTTCTTCCTTTTCCTCTGGAGTCAGGAAAGTGCGCTGATAGAACATTCCGTCTGTCGGATTGATGTCAACGCCTTCCTTGCAGTTAGCCTTAATCCAGACAAGCGCCTTTTCATACTCGTCCTTGTCGTAAATGCCGAGCTTTTCGCGGCGGATGATTTCGGTCATATCAACCCATTCCGGATGCATACCGAGATATGTACGGTAGAAGTCCTCGTTGCAGTATGAGCCTGCAATGCCCATCGCAACCGCGCCGATATTTACATAGCTCTTGTTTTTGATGTCGCCGACAGCAGCTGCACATCTTGCGAAGCGCAGAATCTTGTCCTCAACGTCCTCCGGAATTGTTGTATCGTCTGCGTCCTTAACATCGTGACCGTAAATTGAGTAGCAAGGCTGACCGATCTGTGCGTATGCCGACATTGCTGCTGCCAGGAAAACAGCGCCCGGTCTTTCTGTTCCGTTAAATCCCCATACAGCCTTTATTGTGTTCGGATTTTCGTCGATAACCGTTGTAACATAGCACCAGCAAGGCGTAACCGTGAGCGTTGCAACAACGTTTTCCCTGCTGAATTTGTCGGCGCAGGCGGCGCTTTCGGCAATACCGCCTATTGTGGTGTCTGCAATAACACATTCAACCGGCTCGCCGCTTGCGTGGCGCACCTTCTTTGTAATAAGCTCGGCGGCAGCCTTTGCCATGTTCATTGTCTGAACCTCAAGGCTTTCCCTGATACCGAACTGACGACCGTCAATGACGGGTCTTATTCCTATTTTAGCTAACATATTCGTTTCCTCCATAGCTTATACACTATAATCTTTATCAATTATATCAAAAAAAAAGCTGAAAATCAACATGATTTTCAACTTCTTTACAAAAATTATTTCACATTTCCAACAACGCCAACAAAATTCATTTCATCGAAATGTTCCGTTGTGAATACGCCCTTGTCGCTGACGGCGTAGGGGTTATCGGTCTTAAGCCAGTCTGACCAGATTTCATCAAACCCGCTGCTTTCCCATGCTTTCAGCAGATTAAGCCCGTCGTCGGTGAACAGCTTTTCCCACCATTCAAGAGAATGCCATGCATCAAACTCGTCAGCAAGTATGCTGTCGAAAAGTTCATGGATTTTATCGTTCGGTTCGCGCCTGAATCCCGGAACTATCATTCCGAACTGACCGCCTTTCCTTATAAACGGAGCAATTTTCTCCTTGAAAAATTCAGGTTTATTGCCGTAGTAAAAATAGGAATCCGCTGTTATAACCGCGTCGAAATATTCTTCCGCAAATGGCAGGCAGTTGGCATCGCCGTGAACGGGGATAATTTTGTCCTCCATTCCCCATTTCTTTATGCGCTTAAAATTGTCGCCTGCTGTTATCCATAAATCAAAGGCATACACCTGAACGCCGTATTCCTTTGCAGCAAAAAGCGAGGTAATTCCCGTTCCGCAGCCAAGATCAAGCACTCTCATTCCCGCCTTAAGATTCATTTCAGCGGTCAGCTCTTCCATGAGCTTAACGGAGTTTGGTCCCATAAGGTATTCGCCTGTAAATAAATGCTCGTAGTTTTTGCTCTTAGTGTAATTCATGATAAATTCCTTTCTGATGTGTAGTGATAGCGTAAATTCAATCATGAACTTTGCAAATAAAAAAGCACAGCCGTTTCAGCTATGCTTCAATATACAACGGTACATTGGCACAGCCTGTAAAAAATTGCACACCAAACAAAGCGGCACAGTGTCGCTTTCTTTTTTATTATGCAAAGTTCTTACAGAACCGTCTCCAAACAAAAACCACCTTTGTTTTTTAGAATAATTATATTTTATCACTGCGTACCGAGCTTGTCAATAGCTTTTTCCCATTTCAGCAATTTCAAGTATGGCAAGACGCTTTTCCTTATACCACTTAGTCGGGTATTTGCGGAAATGCGCAAGATAATTTTCCGCAGTTGTTCGGGCAATTATTGCGTTTCTCGTATCGCCCATTTTGGCGTAAACATACACATACCGCGTGAGTATGCACATATATGAAACATCGTCCGCTTTAAAATACGCTCTGCTCAACGCGTTCAGCGCCTGACCGTATTCGCCGCGCAGCGTCATGACAAAAGCGTATGTATCCAGGTATCCGCAAAAATAAATTCGATTTTTTTCTATGTTTTTCTCAATATATTCACGGTTTGCCGTGAGAATGCCGAAAGCCTCATCAATATTGCCTGTTTTTGCGCTGAAATAAGCAATATCGTTATAGTACATACATTTTCCGAGAGACGAAAGCATTTTCAGGTTTACGGATTTATACAGTGCGTAGCTTTCGTCATATCTGCCAAGCTCCATGTAAATCGACGCAAGATAAAGCTTATCATGTTCGTATGCATTTGCGCGATTATCAAGGCATACCCTTTTGTACTCATCCGCATATTCGCCGCATATTCCCTTTTCTTCGTATATTGCAAGGAGCTTTCTCTGTTTAAAAAAAACAATAGTATATATCAAAAGCTGAATTGCGCACAAAATCAGAAAACTGTATGCAAAACCCCTTAATCCATAAAACACGGTATCAACAATCCCCACGACACCGTAATACCATACCTGATTTCTGATTACAAACAGCAGCGTTGTAATTGCCGACGCAGCAAGACCGATGATAAGATTTTTGATTACATTATTTTTCAAATGCCTGAAAGCGTATTTTATTACCATCTATTTCTCCCAACATACTATTTTTTTAATTATACCGGAAAAAAGCATAAAAGCAGGAAAAAGCCGTACCCGTGCGGATACGGCTTAAATTTATCTTATTTGAAGTAATCAACGCCGCCCTTGAACATAAGCTGAACCTTGTTGCCGTCAACGTTTGTGCAGGTATTGTCTGAAATACGCTCGCTGTGACCCATCTTTCCGAATACACGTCCGTCAGGTGAAATTATACCCTCGATTGCGTGCATTGAGCTGTTGGGATTGAATGCAAGATCCATTGTAGGATTGCCGTTGAGGTCAACGTACTGTGTAGCAACCTGTCCGTTTGCAATAAGCTTCTGAATGATTTCTTCACTCGCTACGAAACGTCCCTCGCCGTGAGAAATCGGGATTGTGTAGGTTTCGCCGACCTTGCAGTGCATTAACCACGGCGTCTTGTCGGTGCAAATCTTTGTATAAACAAGCTGCGACTGGTGACGTCCGATTGTGTTAAATGTCAGCGTCGGGCTTTCGCTTGTCATTGGCTTGATTTCGCCGAACGGAACAAGACCAAGCTTGATAAGTGCCTGGAAGCCGTTGCAGATACCAAGCATCAGACCGTCACGCTTGTAAAGCATATCGTTTACAGCTTCCTTAACGCGCGGGTTGCGGAAGAACGCATTGATGAACTTGCCTGAACCCTCAGGCTCGTCGCCGCCGCTGAAACCGCCCGGAACAGCAATCATCTGACTTGTTCCGATAAGTCTTGCAAATTCGGCAACGCTCTCCTCAATTGCCTTACCGTTCAGGTTTCTGATAACAAAAATTTCAGCCTCGCCGCCGTATCTTCTGAATGCGTCAGCCATGTCGTATTCGCCGTTTGTGCCCGGGAATACAGGGATAAGCACCTTTGGCTTAGCAGTCTTGTTTGCAGGTCCGCAAGCTGTCTTGCAGCCCTCCTTATATTCAATAACAGCAGGAGCAGGCATTTCCTTGAGAGTGTTCTTGAATACAGGTTCAAGAACTGTATCCCACTTCTTTTCCAGCGCTGCAATGTCAATTACAGTATCGCCGCAGGTGATTGTGTAATCCTCAACTGTTTCACCGATTACTTCTGCGCCGTCAAAAGCTTCCTTTGCTTCAATTACAAACGCGCCGTAGCAAGGAGTGAACAGCTTGTCATCGGAAAGGTTTTCAAGCCTTGCGCCGATTCTGTTGCCAAGCGACATCTTGAAGATACCTTCGGCAGCGCCGCCGTTTGCAACGGACCATACTGAAAGCGCATTTCCGCTTGCGATTTCCTTTTCAATCTTTTCAAATACTTTCTTTACGCTGTCAAACTTAGGCAGCTTGTTTTCATCGTATTCAGGTGCAATGTAGAGAATTTTGCTGTATGGAAGCTTAAATTCAGCGGAAATAATCTTGTCTGCCTTTGCCGTTGAAACCGCAAAGGAAACCAGCGTCGGCGGAACGTCGATATGCTCGAATGTGCCTGACATCGAATCCTTTCCGCCGATTGCGCCGCAGCCCATTTCAAGCTGCGCCTTGTATGCGCCCATCAAAGCGGCGAACGGCTTGCCCCAACGTTCAGGCTTGCCCTGCGTTCTCTCGAAATACTCCTGGAATGTAAGCCAGCACTTTTCATAAGTACCGCCTGCCGCAACTACCTTTGCGATACTCTCGATAACTGCAAGCATTGCGCCATGGTACGGCGACTGGGAGGAAATAACAGGATTGTAACCCCAACCCATGATAGAGGCTGTATTTGTCTTTGCATTAAGTACGGGAATCTTGGCAGCCATTGCCTGAACAGGCGTCTGCTGCGTCTTTCCTGCGAACGGCATAAGAACTGTTGCAGCGCCGATTGTGGAGTCGAAACGCTGAATAAGACCCTTCTGTGAGCAAACGTTAAGGTCGGTCATCAGGCTTTCCCAATCCTGCTTTGTGTTCTTTCTGCCTGTCGAATAGTCAACTGTCGGAGCAGGAACGTGAATATCTGTATGCTTTTCAGCGCCGTTTGAGTTAAGGAACTCACGGGAAATATCACAGATTGTCCTGCCGTTCCAGTTCATGCGGAGTCTTGCTTCCTCTTTTACAACCGCAACAGGAGTTGCCTCAAGGTTTTCCTTGTCAGCAAGAGCAATAAACTTGTCAACATCGTTTTTATCGACTACAACAGCCATTCTTTCCTGCGATTCGGAAATAGCCAGCTCTGTTCCGTCAAGACCGTCATATTTCTTTGGAACTGCGTTAAGGTCGATTTCAAGACCGTCTGCAAGCTCGCCGATAGCAACGGAAACACCGCCTGCGCCAAAGTCGTTGCAGCGCTTGATGAGCGTGGTTGTATTTTTGTCACGGAATAATCTTTGCAGCTTTCTTTCGATAGGCGCGTTACCTTTCTGAACCTCTGCGCCGCAGCTTTCAAGAGATTCAACGCTGTGGGACTTGGACGAGCCTGTTGCGCCGCCGCAGCCGTCACGGCCTGTTTTTCCGCCCAAAAGAATGATAACATCGCCCGGAACAGGTCTTTCTCTGCGTACATTTTCAATAGGTGCAGCGCCGATTACTGCGCCGATTTCCATTCTCTTCGCCATGTATCCGGGGTGGTAAATTTCAGCAACATGACCTGTTGCAAGACCGATCTGGTTGCCGTAGGACGAATAGCCTGCCGCAGCCGTTGTAGTAATTTTTCTCGGAGGAAGCTTGCCCGGAATTGTCTTGTCCACAGGCAGCAGCGGGTCGGAAGCGCCCGTTACGCGCATTGCCTGATATACAAACGAACGTCCCGAAAGCGGGTCGCGGATTGCGCCGCCGAGGCAGGTCGCAGCGCCGCCGAAAGGCTCAATTTCAGTCGGATGGTTGTGCGTTTCGTTCTTGAACATCAGCAGCCACTGCTGATCCTCCCCGTCAACGTCAACCGTGATTTTAACGGAACAAGCGTTGATCTCCTCGCTCTCATCAAGATCGGGGAGCAGTCCGTCAGCCTTCAGCTTCTTAGCGGCAAGCGTTGCAATATCCATAAGGCAGATCGGCTTTTTGCCTCTGCCGAGCTCCTCGCGGTCAACCTTGTATTCCTTATAGGTTTCAGCAATGTAAGGAGCGTCAATCTGTGCGTTGTCAATGATTGTGCCGAATGTGGTGTGGCGGCAGTGATCGGACCAATACGTATCGATCATCTTGATTTCTGTGATTGTAGGATTGCGCTTTTCCGTCTTGAAATAATCCTGGCAGAATTTGATGTCGCCAAGATCCATTGCAAGACCGTTCTTTGCGATGAAATCAGCAAGACCCTTTTCGTCAAGGTCAATGAAGCCGTCAAGCGTAGCGACCTCGGTAGGAATGTCGTACTTGACCTTTAATGTTTCGTATTCCTCATAGCCGCACTCTCTCGATTCAACGGCGTTGATTAAATAATGCTTGATTTTGGCAAATTCTTCGTCAGTGATTTTACCCGTAAGAATGTAGATTTTAGCATACTTTACAGTCGGTCTGTCGCCCGTGCAGAGAAGCTGAATACACTGAGCGGCGCTGTCTGCTCTCTGGTCGAACTGTCCCGGCAGAAACTCAACCGCAAACATTCTTTCATTTTCGCCGATTTTCGGAAGCTCATAATAAACATCGTCAACAGGCGGTTCGGAAAATACAGTAGGCGTTGCGCGGTCAAAATTCTCCTTTGTAATATCCTCCGCGTCATAACGGTTGACAATGCGGACAGCCTCGACATTCTTCATCTGAAGCGCTGTCTGTAAGTCGGAAAGAACCGCTTCTCCCTCAACTGCGAACTGTGGTTTCTTTTCCACATAGATACGATAAACTGACATAAAATTCCTCCGTTTATTTTAATTTTTTCCGTAGGTATCAATCAATCAGCGCGTTGTTCATATTGTGCTGAATATATGAACAAAAGCTGATTTTCAGACCTCTTCGCCGATACAAAAGCCGTTTTCGACCCTTTTCAGCTTCACAGTCACAAAATCATGCTTTTTCGCACTACTATTATAAATTTTAACAGGTGTGTAGTTGCCTGTCAAGCCATTTGCGAAATCCTTTGATGTTCTTTTCTGAATAAGTACTTTTTGCACAGTTTCAAGCTGAGAATTTAGGAATTTTTGGCGAAGATTTTCTCCCAGCTCAACCATTTTTTTATAGCGCACCGCTTTTATTTCAGAGGGGATATGGTCTGTTCTGCCTGCCGCCGCCGTTCCTTTCCGAATGGAATATGTGAACACATGAATTTGAGCAAAACCGATTTTGTTCACAAAATCAAGGGAATGTGAAAATTCATCGTCGGTTTCCCCTGCAAACCCAACCATTACGTCCGTTGTTATTGCGCAGTTAGGGAACGCTTTTCTCAGATTGTCAACTATAACCGCGTATTCTGCTGACGTATAATGCCTGTTCATGCGCCGCAGAGTTTCATCGCAGCCGCTTTGAAGCGAAAGGTGAAAATGAGGGCAAAGCTTAGGCTGAGCAGCAAGCCTTGCAATGATTTCAGGCGTAAGCAGCTCAGGCTCAAGGGAGCCAAGACGAACGCGTTCTATCCCCTCTGCCGAGCAGGCGGTTTCTACCGCGTCCGCAAGCGTAAGTCCGATGTCCTTTCCGTAGCAGCTCAGATTTATTCCAAGAAGAACCACTTCCCTGTGGCCTGCCAGCGCCTGAGCCTGTATTTCTTTGTTCACATCGTCGAGCGAACGTGAACGAACACGTCCCCGTGCATATGGAATGATACAATATGAACAAAACCTGTCGCAGCCGTCCTCAATTTTAACAAAAGCGCGGGTTTTGCCGGTATTTGCGGACAGAAATTCCTCATAGCTGCCGGTCTGCGGCGTGACTGCGGTTATCTTGCCGCCCTCCGAAAGAAATTGCTCTATTCGGTCGGGGATTTTCCCCCTGTCTGCGGCGCCCGTAATTATATCTGCGCCGCTTTGTGCAGCTTCATCGGGAAAAGCCTGAGGGTAGCAGCCTGTAAGCACGGCAATACCGTTTGGACGGCTTCTCTTGTAATGACCGACTGACTGCTTTGCTTTTTTATCACTGTTTTCGGTTACGGTGCATGAATTTATAATGAATATATCTGCCTCCGCACTGTCGTCTGTATATGTGTATCCTCTCGATACAAGTAAATCAGAAAGCGCCGAGCTTTCATACTGATTTACCTTGCAGCCAAGGGTGTGTATAGCGAATTTCATAAAAAACAGTCCATTCTTTTGGTAAGTTTAACTAAATTGGATTGAAATATACATTTATTATACTTTAAATTTCCGAATTTTGCAACATTCTCTTGACTATTTTTTAAAATGTGTTATTATGAAGGCATAGGAAACGTTACCAGAAAGAGTTTCCTCAGAAAGAATTAGGAGGCGGGATTTATGAAACAGGTAAAAATTAACATCGGCACAATTAACGACGTAAAAGAGTTCATCAACATTGTGAACAAGGAAAATTTCGAGGCCGACATTGCGGTAGGAAAATATGTTGTTGACGCAAAATCCATTATGGGCATTTTCAGCCTTGACCTCAGCAAACCGCTTGACCTCACAATCCATTCGGACAATTGTGATGAATTTCTTGAAGCTATCAGTAAATTTATAGTAAAGTAATCGTAAAAATTTCTTTTATTTTGCAAAAACTATTGACGATAGCCGAGAAATTTGGTAAAATTATTATCGAAGCAAATACCACTAAATAAGGAGGATATTATCATGACAGAATTCAACGTAAAAATCACAACAATCAACGATGTAAAGACATTCGTAAACACAGTTGCAAAGTACGATTATGACATCGACTTAATTTCAGGAAGATACGCTATTGACGCAAAGTCAATCATGGGCATTTTCAGCATCGACCTTTCCAAAGACATTCTTTTAAAGGCTCACACAGATGACGCCGACGCATTAAAGAAGGATCTTGCACAGTTCATCGTTAAGTAATTACAACTGAATGAACAAAGCCGTTCTGTTAAAAGCAGAACGGCTTTTTGTTATAAATATAGATTTTTTGTTGACAAATTTGTTAAAATTGTGTGAAATTTATTAAAAACACTTGTATATTACAACCAAATGTGCTATAATGTAAATACAAAATAACAGAGCAGTAAATGCCCTGTAAAGTAGGAGGAATCCATATGAAAATGCAGATTACAGCCAAGAAAATGAACGTAAACCAGTCTTTCACAGACTACGCTGAAAAAAGATTAAGTTCAAAGCTTGACCGTTTCTTCGGTGACGAGGCTGATGCAAAAATCACAATGTCAACGGTGAAGGATAAAATTATTCTTGAAGTAACCGTTAAATATAATAATATCATTTACAGAGCCGAGCAGTCAGCCGCCGACAAGAACGACGCGCTTGACGCCTGCATCGACAAGATTATCCGTCAGATTCGCAAGAACAAGACAAAGCTTGCCAAATCGCTTCGCGATAATGCGTTTGCTGAAATTGCCGACGATGTTCCGGAAGAAAAAGAGTTCGAGATTGTTAAGCACAAGCAGTTCAATCTCCGTCCTATGAGCATTGATGAAGCCATTCTTCAGATGAACCTTGTAGGTCATACATTCTTCATGTTCAAGAACGCCGAAACAGGCGATGTAAACGTTGTTTACAAGCGTGACGACGGCAACTATGCAGTTCTTGAACCAAGCAAGGGCTAATAAATTCTCCACGTTTCAATAAAATCCCCTAAAACCGGAAACCGCCACTTATGTGACGGTTTCTTTTTTATAGGCAGCCTTATGCAGTTTCTCCCCTTTTCAGCAAAATAATCGCCGTTCCTGCCGCTGCACCAAGCACTCCCACAATCGCCGCTGCAATAATTACCATCTTTTTCATAATGACTCCTTTCCAATACAACATATTATGCACAGTAACTTTTTTGTCACACAAATAAATTAACAGCTGCTGTAAATGCCATACAAACAAGAATTCCCGTAAGCGTAGGGACAAAAAATGAAACTAACGTCCACTTTGCGCTTTTTGTTTCCTTGAAAATAGTCATGCAGGTCGTTGAACAAGGAAAGTGCATAAGCGAAAACAGCATTGTTGACACCGCCGTTGCCCAAGTCCAGCCGTTTGCCGTAAGCAGCTCCTTCAGCTCCCATATACTGTCAAATTCAACTAAAGTGCCGCTTGACATATAACACATTATGATTATGGGAATCACAATTTCGTTCGCAGGAAATCCCAATATAAACGCAAGCAGAATAACTCCGTCAAGTCCCATCAATCTTGCAAAAGGGTCAAGGAAATCCGAGCAGTATTGCAGCAGGCTTGCACCGTCAACCGTTACATTTGCCAATAGCCATATCACCAGCCCCGCAGGTGCAGCGACAACCATCGCCCTTCCAAGCACAAAAAGCGTCCGATCAAGCACCGACCTTGCAAGCACTTTAAGAAACTGAGGCTTTCTGTAAGGCGGAAGTTCAAGAGTAAACGACGACGGTACTCCTTTCAGTATTGTTTTGGAAAGAATGCCCGAAATCGCAAACGTCATAAGCACACCGAAAATAATCACGCAGGTAACTATGACGGTGGAAATCGCCGTTTGTCCAAAGCCTATTGCAGCTCCCGCAAAAAAGACGGTTGCAAGGGAAATAAGCATCGGAAAACGTCCGTTGCATGGAATAAAATTGTTGGTGATGATTGCGATAAGCCGCTCGCGCGGACTGTCAATTATGCGTGTTCCGGTTATTCCGCAGGCGTTGCAGCCGAAGCTCATGCACATACTCAAAGCCTGTTTTCCGCAAGTATTCGCCTTTTTAAAAAACTTATCCAAATTGAATGCTACCCTCGGAAGATAGCCTAAATCTTCAAGCAGCGTGAACAGAGGAAAAAATATAGCCATTGGCGGCAGCATAACCGCAATTACCCATGTAAGCACTCGGTAAACGCCGTCAAGCAGACACCCTGTCAGCCATTCCGGCGCGCCTGACATAACCTCATGCAGCCTATCCCCGCCCCATGCAAAAAAGTCCGACAGAAGCTGCGACGGATAGTTTGCTCCGCTTATAGTAATCCAGAATATTACCATGAGAAATACTATCATAATTGGTATTCCCGTTCGCTTATCGGTCAGCCATTTGTCTATTCTTCGATCCCGACGGTTATATCCATTTGAATCGAGAAAAACGCAGTCAGCGCTTATTCCCTCGGCAATAATCACTATTGACGACACAAGATTGTCGACATACCTGTTTTCGTCAATTCCCTTTTCGTTAAGCCGCTTTTTTGCGGCAGCAACAGCGTTCGTAAGCTTACTGAATCGGGCAGGCTCCGTTCCGCAGCACTCCGAAATTGAATTTATAAGCCTTTCATTCCCCTCAAGCAGCTTTGAAGCGGTCCAATGAGCGTTAAGAACTCCGTCAGTTATCGGCTTTACAAGCTCTGCAATACCGATGATTTCATCCTCGATAGCAGAAATGTATTTTATTTTCAGCGGGTTTTCGGGCGGCGAAATAATTACGTCCTCAACAGCCTGCTTCAGCTGTTCAAAGCCTATACCGTTCCTTGCCGCCATGGGAACAACGGGAACTCCCAATTCCCGCTGAAGCTCCTCAAAGTCAACCTTTATTCCTCGTTTTTCCGCTTCATCAATAAGGTTCACAGCTACCACAACGCTGCCTGTTATTTCAAGCACCTGCAAAGCTAAATTCAGATTGCGTTCAAGGCAGGCTGCGTCGCACACCACAATAACGCAATCGCAGCCTCCAAAGCAGATATAATCTCTCGCGACCTCCTCTTCCCTTGAGTGCGACATAAGGGAATATGTACCAGGAACATCTACAATTTCGTACTTTCTCCCGTTGTACTCATAGTTTCCGGCAGCAAGGTCAACGGTTTTCCCCGCCCAGTTGCCTGTATGCTGTTTCATGCCGGTAAGCTCGTTGAACACAGTGCTTTTGCCAACATTAGGATTGCCCGCAATGACAAGCTTGATCGTTTTATCTGAAAAATCCATAGTACACTCCTTAAAACGTTCTTGTTTCAGGATATGCGCAACGTCTGAATTTTGACATAAAACAGCCCCGCTTTTAAAAGCGGGGCTTAGCCTTTATTTTCCAAGCAGCTTTTTGTACTGTTCAACAAATGCGTCCGCAACAATCTTTCCGCCCTCTCCGTTGGGATGAGCGCCGTAAAGTGCAACGGATGGATTTTCCTCGTCGCAGAGGTACGAAGCAAAGTCGAAAAACTCAACGCCATACTCAAGGGAAGTGAGCCTTGCAACCTGATTAAACTCGATTCTTACAGGCTCTAAACGTTTATTAAAGTTCTCAGGCGGAGCGCTGAAAACAATCACCTTGCAGCCCTTCTCGGTAAGCTTATCAAGTATTGTACGCAGCCATCCGTTTATCTCCTGCGCGCTGTTTCCGTCGCCCTTGCCGTATTCGCCTGTGCCGATGTCGTTTGTACCGAACGCAACTATCACAACGTCAGCATTGGACGTGCGTTCCAGCCAATCGCCGTCAGTCGCCGCGTCGCTGAATCTCGACCAGCCAAGACCGCAGTTCCACATACTGTAATCCGTTCCCAAATTATTGTATATCTGCGAAACCCAGTATTCATACGCCATTGAGGTTGTCTGGCAACCCTGCGTGATTGAATCGCCGATAGCGGCTATTCTGAGCTTCACATCGCGGTCGCAGCCAATAAGCTGAGGCAGCGGAATTTGGTCGCAGTATGTGAATCCGTCGCCATAGTCAGCTGTTGTATCGGTAAGGCTCGACATATTTGTGCATGGGATATTGGTTCCGCTTATGGTCCATTCCCAGACAATGAAGTGACCGTCCAAAAGCTCAAACTGAACAGGATCGCTCCAGAAAGTTTCTCCCGCTGCTACTGTTCTGCCCTCGTTTCCACCATCAAAAGTCACAGCTGTGTAGTTGGTTATCTCATCACCCACAGCAGTTCCGCCGTCAGCTATGAAAGCGTTTGTGATTGTGTATCCGTCGCCGTCTATTCCGACATGAGCAACCGAACCGTCGTCATACGTCGAGTCAACACTATTGCTGAAATAGAACCTGTACTCGAACTTGCCGTATTCCTCGGCAGGCAGATAAGCGCGATAAGTTACGTTGTCGACGCTTTCTACTATGTAATTGTTTCCTGTGGCGATAACCGTGTTGGAAACATATTTGTCAAAATCAGTTTTTTCGGCAGTGTCATCTGCGTTATTTACCTCTGCCGTCTGTTCGGTCTGTGCTGATGCGGATTCGGTTGTTGTTGTATCCGCCGCGTTTCCGCCGCAGGCACACAGCGACAGCGACAGAGCGGCTAACAAAAATGCTGATATATATTTTTTGAGCATATTAACCTCCATAATCTTCATGTGGACAATTATAGCACAAACAGTAAAAAAAGTAAACAGAGCTTTATAAGCTATAAGGCAATTATTGACTTTAAACACAAAATAAGCTATAATTTACTGGAAACCTTTAACCGAAAGGACTAACTATGAAAAAACGTTACATATATGCTGCAATTGCAGCTATGACATTTATTGCGGTTTTTACCGCCTGCGGCTCAGGAAATGCGGCGTCCGACGCTATGCAGACCACCTCGTCAGCCTCTGCGGAAAACATCTCCGCTCCTGATGAAAGCAGCTTTGAAACAGCTTTGCTCGATGATGGAACGCTGCAAATCACTGCATATAGCGGTGAAGCGGCTGTGTTTGCAATTCCCGGCAGCATAGACGGAAAAACCGTATCATCAATCGGCGACAGCGCCTTTGCAGGCAACAGCGATATTACGTCCGTTACAATTCCCGACAGCGTTACGTCAATCGGAGAAAAAGCCTTTTCCGACTGCTCAAGGCTCTCCGAAATCATAATCCCGTCAACTGTCGGCTCAGTAGGTGCAAGCGCATTTTTCGGCACTCCGTGGCTTAATTCGCAGGAAGGATTCGTTACGGCAGGCACCGTTCTTTACGCGTACAACGGAAATGAAAAGGACGTAGCTGTTCCCGATGGAATCAAAACTATCGGCAAGTTTGCTTTCTCCGACTGCTCGGCAGAATACATAACTCTTGCGGACGGTGTTGAAACCATTGAGGAGGCTGCATTCTGGTGCAATGCAGCTCTTAAAGCAGTAACATTCTCCGACAGCGTAACATCAATCGGTAAATACGCCTTTGCATATAGCCCGAGCCTAATAACAGTACGCCTGTCACCTGTTTCTGTCATTGAAACAGGCTGCTTCAGCGGCTGCTCTGCTCTCGAATCAATAAATATCCCCGAAACGGTTACAGAAATAAAAGCAGGCGCATTCAAGGGCTGTTCTTCCCTTACAGATGTGTTGATTCCAAACTCGGTTACATCAATGGAGGACAGTGTTTTCCGCGGCTGCACAAGCCTTGCATCAGCAAAAATTTCAGAATCGCTCACCGAAATTCCAGATTACACATTCTGCGAATGTACATCGCTTACAGACGTGAAAATTCCTGCTTCCGTCAAAACTCTTTGCGCAGGTGCGTTCCAGGAGTGCAGATCGCTGACGGCAATTGAAATTCCCGATACAGTTACGAAATTTGAAAACAGCGTGTTCCAGAAATGTTCCGGACTTGTTTCAGTCACAATCCCACCGTCTGTTGACGAAATTGCCGACTATATGTTCTACGGCTGTGAAAGCCTTGCAGAAGTAAATCTTCCCGATACAGTAAAAACTGTTGGCAAGAATTCATTTAAAAAGTGTACGCTGCTTGAAGAGAGCGGATTTATTTACACGCTCCCAATTGAATAAACGAAAATCTCCGCCATGCAGCGGAGATTTTTTATTCCTGTTCCTTTTTCCAACTGCCGATAACTTCCATGAATTTATCGCCGTACTTGTTCAGCTTTACCTCGCCTACACCCGAAATATTGAGAAACTCCGCCTTGCTTTGCGGCAATTTCCTGCACATATCCATAAGCGCAGCGTCGGTAAAAATAACGTATGCCGGTACGCGCTCACTGTTCGCAAGCTTATGTCTGAGCTGTTTGAGCCTATCAAGCAGCTCGCTGCTGACGGGCGGCTGCCTTACCTCTTTCTCTTTATTCTCCTCAATTTTCGGCGTTTTCATGCGAATTGGCGCAGCAGGCTTAATAACCGTCCGCGATTTTTCGGTCATTTCAACAACGTGATATTCCTCGCCTGTTTCGGCAAGGTAATTCTCCCGAATCAGAAACTCGACTATTCTGCGAAGAGAGCTTGTATTGCTGTCGCTCATTATTCCGTATGTAGAAAGGGTTTCAAAGCCGTTTTCTGTCATTCTCCTGCTTTTGCTGCCGCGGAGGATTTCAACAATCGTTGACGCTCCCACACGTCTGTTCCGCTGCTCAAGACGATAGACGCAGGAAACGATTTTCTGCGCGGCAAGAGTAATATCAGTCATTTCATAGCCTGCGTTGCAGTTGGAGCAATTGCCGCAGTGGTCAGGCGCTCTCTCCCCGAAATACCTCAGCATATACTGTCTAAGGCAATCGGAAGTGGTGCTGTAATAGGTCATCAGCTTCAGCCTTTCACGGTCAAGCTGCTTTATCTGCTCAGACTGCTCCTCGTCAAGCTCGCTGTTTTCGCTTTTGTCTATGAGAAACTCGTTGGTTCGCACATCGCGTTTTCCGTACAGCAGTACGCACTCCGCAGGCGAACCGTCGCGTCCTGCGCGGCCTGCCTCCTGATAGTAGCTTTCCATGTTTTTGGGCATATTGTAGTGGATTACAAAAGACACATTGGACTTGTCAATGCCCATTCCAAATGCATTTGTTGCAACCATCACTCTTTTTCTGTCGTAAATGAAGTCCTCCTGATTTCTGCGGCGTTCCTCGTCATTAAGCCCTGCGTGGTAGCGAGTAGCGTCATAGCCTGCGCCGCACAGCTTTTCGCAGACCTCCTCAACGTTTTTGCGGGAAATGCAGTAAACAATGCCGCTTTGATTTTTATAGCGCTCCATCAAGCGGTAAAGCTCCGCCATTTTATCCTTAGGCTGCTGAACCTCGAAATACAGATTGCTGCGGTCAAATCCCGTCGTTACAACAAATGGATTTTTCAGCTGCAAAATACCGCTTATGTCGTCCCGAACCTGTCTGGTTGCGGTCGCGGTAAACGCGCCTACGGCAGGACGTTTTGGCAAAGCATTTATAAAGTCAACTATTTTAAGATAGCTCGGACGGAAATCCTGACCCCATTGAGATACGCAGTGAGCTTCGTCTACAATGACAAGGGAGATTTCAGTGTGCTTTGCAAATTCAACGAAATTCTCCGCTGAAAGCCGCTCCGGAGCAACATACAGGATTTTGTACTCGCCCTGTTCGGCTCTGTCAAGAATGTCATAATACTCCCACTGAGCAAGGGAGCTGTTCAGAAAAGCCGCCTTTATTCCCGCTTCGGTAAGCGAATTTACCTGATCCTTCATAAGAGAAATCAGCGGCGAAATTACTATTGCCACACCTTCAAGCATAAGAGCCGGAATCTGATAACACACTGATTTTCCTGCGCCTGTCGGCATAATACCGATAACGTCCCTGCCGCTTATGAGATTATCTATCAGCTCGCCCTGTCCCTCGCGGAACGATGAATGTCCGAAATATTGTTTTAAAAGCCTGCTCTTTTCCATATTGCCTCGCCATAAGTTATATAAATCCATTTAATTATAGACCTTATCGGCGCAATTGTCAAACGAGATTATTTTTATGATATATACACATATAATTTTTATATGTAACTTTATACCACAAATGTTGCTTTTTACTCTATTGTGTGTTATACTACAAATAACAGTATAATATGAAAGGAAAAAGCTTGATATGGAAAACAAACCACGTATTGACAGAAGAACAATCAAAACCAAACGCGCCATGCACAACGCGCTTGTTGAGCTTGCGTCAATAAAGCCCATAGGAAGAATCACTGTAAAGGAACTCACCGAAAAGGCCGATGTAAACCGAAAAACCTTCTATTCGCACTACACGTCCATTGAGGATGTGCTTAACGAAATCGAGGACGAAATAATCGAAAAAATATACGCGGTTTTCAAGGAAGCAACCAGCACCGCAAACATTATCGAAAACCCATACTGCCTTTTTGAAAGCATAAACGGCACAATAAATTCCGACACGGATTTTTACAGGAACTATATCTGCTCAGGTGCGGGGAACCTGATGAAAACAAAGGTAAAGAACCTCTTTAAGCAAGCCGGAATCGAGCTTTTGAAGGACGTTCTGCCTGTGCCTAAGGAAAAGGTGGAAATTCTCATGGAGTATGTTTCGTCGGGAGTTATCGCTCTTTACATAAGCTGGTTCAAAAACGAAACCACCGCTTCTCTTGAGGAAATTGCCCATATAAGCGGCACGCTTGCAAGCAGAGGTCTTGAGGGATTCAGACTTAATCAAAAATAAGCAAAGGCTCTTTCATCATCGTGGAAGAGCCTTTTTTCATGAACTGCTTTTTAAAGCAGTTCAGCTATGTCTATATTTTCGCCTGTAAGACCGATGTAAGCGCCGTCGCTTGCTTCAGCGCTGTCCTTATGAGCAAGAAGCCATTTGTTGCAGGCGCGGAGGGTCTTATCCTCTGCATTAAGCGCGGCGATTTCGGGAGCAGGTCCGTTTGTACCCTTCGGGAGAACAATAATAACCTTGAACCAGCCGTCCTTTTCTGCATGACACGGCGCGTAGTGGAGAGTTGTTGCATAAACCTCAACCACCTGCTCAGCGTTTGCCTTAAACGCCATTACCTTTGATGTATCAAGCTTGCCGTCAACAATATCGTCTGCCTTTGCAACCAACAGGATAAAGTCGTTAAGACCAATGTTAATTTCGCTGTCACGATGATATTCAAGACAGTTAAGCTTGGTGTTATGACCGTTGCAGTAGCCAATCTGAATAGGCATTCCGCCGTATGCGTTGTTCTGAAGCTTGCCGAAAACTCCCGTGTATTCAAGGGCGGCAACACTGGGAACATATCCAACGCCGTCCGGCAGCGGAGTGCTTTCATCAAGCGCTTTCATAAGCTCCTTAACGTCGTATCCATCAAGCACCTTTCCGTATGGTGCAAATTCCTTGTCTGTAACTGAATAAATCTTCATTTTAGTATTCCTTTCAAAAGCTGTCGCAGCAAAATTGCCTTATAACCTTAGAATATCACAAATAAGCTCCACCGTCAACTGATTTACCGATTATTTTTCAGATAATCGATCAGCTTTTTCAAAACTACAACAACGCCGTGTTCGTTATTCGAAACCGTTTCAAAGCGCCCGTACTGCTTCATATCCTCGTTGGCGTTTGCCATAACCACGCTGTAATATGAGTTCTTCAGCATTTCCGCGTCATTGTAGAAATCGCCGAACGACATTGTTTCACTGTAATTTATGCCAAGTTCTTTTTGAAGCTCAAGCATTGCGCTGCCCTTGCTGATTCTCTTGTTCATTACGTCTATCCAGTGGCTGCCGCTGACCTGAACGTTGTACTCGCCGCCGAATTTGTCGTCAAGCGCCTTGTACGAGCCTGACAGCAGCGGATTGTTCCCGTCAAATATTGTCAGCTTGAACACATCGTCATGAACATCGCTGAACTTTTCCATACAGGTAAGGTTGGGATAATAATTCCGCACCTCGTCATAAAGTGCAGCGTTGTCGTTAAGATGATAGGTTCCGTTAGTTGCGCACAGAAAAAGCGTGACCTTAAGCTTTGCGCAAAGTTCTGCAATTTCAAGAACCTTTTCAAAGTCCATCAGCGACATAAAAACGGGCTTGCCGCCTCGAACAATAAACGCTCCGTTATCGCAGATATAATCCAGCTTATCCAGCAAACCAACTTCGCCGAACGCTTTTTTCAGCGACACATAGGAGCGGCCGCTGGCAGCAAAAAAACGCACGTCAAGCCTTCTCAGCTCGTCAAGATATTCTGAAAAATGCGGCGGGAAATTCTTGCTGTCATCAAGAAGCGTCCCGTCCATATCCGTTGCAACCAGCTTTACAGGCTTGTCCTTTTCAAAAATTATCTCTTTCATTTGTCCTCTTTCGCAAAAAAATCTGTATCTGTTACTTGCATTGTAACATAATACAGATTTTTTTGCAATGTTAATTTATGCGGATTTAGTTTACAGGAAAAGTCAGTTTTTGTGCATTTTGAGTTATAGAATACGGGTATTTTTGTACTCGCCTGTCCTGAGAAATTCAACCCATTCGCAGATGTTTACGGCGTGGTCTGAAATTCGTTCAAGGTATTTTATTATCATCAGCGTATCAACTACAATATCGGTAACGCTTTCGTCGCTTTTTACCATTTCAACCAGCTTGCGCTTTATCGTATCGAATAGGCTGTCGATTTCATCGTCGCGTTCCATTACCTCCTTTGCAAGGTCGGTTTTACGCTCGACAAAGGCAGTAACTGCGTCGTTTACCATGGCAAGAGTTTTGACTGTCATCTTGTCTATGCCGCTGATTTTGTCAAAGATTCCCGCAAGGTCGGATGAAACGCTTATTTCTGCAATGTCAGCCGCATTGTCGCCGATACGTTCCATATCCGTAACAATTTTCAGCGCGCAGGTAACCTTTCTCAAATCTACAGCCACCGGCTGTTCACGCAGCATAATATCAAGCGCCTTGCTCTCAATAGTTTTCTCCATGCGGTCAACGTCCTTGTCGTCCTGCATTATCTTTTTTGCAAGCTCCTTGTCGCCCGTCTTGAGCGCCTTGAATGAACCCGCAATTGCTGTTTCAATCAGCGAGCCCATTTCAATCAGGCTGTTGTTCATGTCTTTCAATTTTTCATCAAAAACCGTTCTCATTTTGCGTCCCCTTATTAACCGAATCTGCCGGTAATATATTCTTCTGTTCTTTTATCCTTCGGCATTGAGAATATCTGCTTTGTTTCGCCGAATTCAACCATTTCGCCAACGTAGAAAAATGCTGTGTAGTCGGAAATTCTCGTTGCCTGCTGCATATTGTGGGTTACAATGGCAACTGTGTATTTCTTTTTCAGCTCAGCCATAAGCTCCTCGATTTTCAGCGTTGAAATCGGATCAAGGGCGCTGGTCGGTTCGTCCATAAGTATTACCTCAGGGTGAACGGCAATGGCTCTCGCAATGCAGATTCGCTGTTGCTGACCGCCCGAAACGCCCATTGCCGACTTATGCAGTCTGTCCTTGACCTCATCGAAAATTGCCGCGCCCCGCAGACTTTCCTCAACAATTTCATCAAGCTGCGACTTGGTATATCTTCCGTGAAGCCTTGCTCCGTAAGCAACGTTGTCATAAATGCTCATCGGGAACGGATTCGGCTTCTGGAACACCATTCCAATGCGTTTTCTGAGGAGTGTAACATCTACCTTTGAGGAATAAATATCCTCGCCGTCAAGAAGCACATCCCC
>CAKSIR010000025.1 GCA_934462775.1 uncultured Ruminiclostridium sp. | reverse complement strand
GCAGGAGCGTCTGCCTGAGCGGGAGCTTCATCCTGAGGATTGAGCATTTTGTCTGCAATTGTTCTTGCAAGGTCGAGGCTCATGACGGAAACGAATTCCGACTTGATAACGCCGTCGATTGTCAGGTCGAAGGTGATTGAAACAACTGTTTCGTCAGGCTCGTAATCCTGAATGCTTGCAAGGTTGACCTGATCCATTATATATGGAGTAGGCGTGGAAATATCAACGGGAAAACCGAGAAAATCTGAAAGTGCGGTTGCGCTTGCGCCCATCATCTGGTTCATAACTTCCGAAACCGCGCTTATGTTAAGCTCGTCAAATTCGAAATCAGGGGTAACAACCAGTGGCTGACCCATGAGCTGATTAAGAATAAGCTGTACGTCGGACTGCTTAAGGACCATCAGGTTTGAACCGGAAAGACCCTTTATGTACACAATCTTTACGCAGACGGCAGGCTCAAGTCGGTTATAATCCATCTGACCGCATGGGATAACTTCAACTCGTGGAGTTGTAATCCAAACCTTAGCGTTAAGAAGTTCCGAAACTGCGGTTGCGGCACTTCCCATACTAATATTCAGAATTTCTCCGATTGCGTCTTTTTGCATTTCGGTAAATTCATTATTTGCCATTTATTGACCATTCCTTTCGGAGAAAATTATACGCTTTGGCTATGCCTCAGCTCGGAAAACGTGTTCGATTTTCACGGCCTTTTTATGATTGTAGGTGCCGAGCTTTCCGTCAAACCACGTTTTTCCGCCGATTTGGAGCGTTATATTGCCGTCAATCGGCTTTCCAAGCGGGATTATATCTCCCACCTGCAAATTGATAACATCTGACATATCAAGCTGGGTATTGCTGAGAACCGCCGTTATGTCAAGCACCGATGTGTTCAGCGCCTTCATAATGCTGTCCCTTCGTTCCGCTTCCTTTGTGCTGTCGGAGCGTCGGCTGCTCTTGTTGTTCTTGTTGACGAACTTCGCCATTATCTCGTCAAGATCCAACGCCGACATTACAACGGATACGATTGATTTTGTATCGCTGATTGTCACCTCAAGAGCAACGATAATCATTGTGTCGTCATAGCCCACAGATGAGATTACTCTTGAGTTGGTTTCAATATTTATTAGCTGAGGAGTAAGGGGGACGTAATTTTCCCACGGTTCACGGAGAAGCCCTGCCATGTGGTTCATTATTTTGTCCATAATGCTGACTTCTATTTCGGTGAAATCACGGTCAGCGTCCTTATACTCGCCCTTGCCGCCGAGCAGGCGGTCTATCATGGTAAAGGTAAGCGAATTGGAAAGCTGGAGAATTGTGGTACACTCCTCAATATCGTCGTCGTGGATTCCAAGATCGATCATTCCCATCATTACATAGTCGGGAAGCGCGTTGTTGAACTCGAAATAGCGCTGTTCCTCGATTGAACTCAGACTTACCTTGCAGTAAAGCCGTAAAAGTCCCGTCAGATAGGAGGAGAGCAACCGCGCATAGTTGTCGAAAATGCTGTCCAGTATTTTAATTCGCTCTTTGGTGAATTTCTTAGGTGCACGGAAATCGTATTCCTTGACTTCATCGGCGTCGTCATCCTGTGTTGTGGAGATGACACCACCTGAAAGTGCGCTGCTAAGCATTGCGTCTATTTGCTCTTGCGTCAGCGTTTCTGCCATAAGCATCGCCCCTTTCTTTTTTGAATTATTCAGCGCTTGCTGAATTTGAATCTGTTATAATATTTCCTTCATCGTCAAGCTCGTGGAGAGCCGATTCTGGGATTTCGGTAATCATACCGCCTGCGGACGGTCCCGAGAAGTCGGTATTGCCGCCGCTTGTCGAGGTTGAACCTGTGCCGTACTTGTCCTCAAGACCCGACACAATCTGCTGAACCGTGTTGTCTGTATTGGCTGAGCCGGCAGGCTGGTTTGTGGACGCGTCCACAATGGATTCGCCGATACCGTAGTCGTACTTCAGGATGTCCTGAATAATATTTGTATCCTTCAGCGCAACGTCGTTTCTTACGATAACAAGCTCGACGCGGCGGTTTTTGGCAAGATCCTCCTCCGTATCGCCCAGTGCGATAGGGTCGTAAGGACCGTGACCTTCCGCAACGAACTTTTCGCTTTCGGTTACACGTTTAAAATCAAGGTACTTGATAACGCTGCAGGCTCTGGCGGATGAAAGATCCCAGTCGTTTACCATTGAGTAGCCCTTTGCGGTATGTCCCTGAACAAGAACTGTCTTGATATATTCGTCAATAGCCTTGATACCCGGCATAAACAGGTTCAGCGCTTCGCGTCCGCTCGGAAGCAGGACTGCGCTGTCGCCGTCAAACATAATCGAGTTGCTGAAGCGTATGTGGATACGGGAGGATGAAGTCTGCTCAACCGATACGGAGTTTTCAAGTCCGCTGGATTCGGCGGTTGCGGCAAACCACGCATACAGATCGTCGAAATTGCTTGGAAGACCTATTCCGTCCTCGTTTTTGTTTTCCTGAGTACCTGTGCCGGCGTTGGAAGGAATTTCGCTGTTTCCTTCCTCGTTGGTTTCGGAGGTGGTTTCCTCATTTTCCTCGGAAACAAAAGGGTTTATGTAAGTACCTGTGGTATTGAACGCCTGAAAAATGTATTGCCATTTGGTTTCATCGGGAGTTGATGAAGCATACAGCAGAACGAAGAAACACAGCAGCAGGGTAACCATGTCCGAATAGGTCGCCATCCATTCGTCAAGACCTTTTTTGCCCTCTTCCTGCCTTTTCTTTGCCATAGGAAATCTCCCTTCTTATAATTATAGCATAAAAATGTCAGTTATGCAATTGAATTTGACAATATATGAAAGTATTTTTTGTAAAAAATTAAAAGAATTATTCCTCTGCCTTTGCAGACTCCTTTGGCTTTCCCTGTGACTTAGGAAGCATAAATTCCAGCTTTTCCTGAATAAGACGCGGGTTTGAGCCTGCCGCGATGGACATTACGCCTTCAACCACAATCTGCATACAAAGAACTTCCGAGTCGTTTGCATTTTTCAGCGCGGTTTCGAGAGGGGAGAAGATTACGTTTGCAAGCAGCGAGCCGTAGAACGTTGTGATAAGGGCGGTAGCCATGGCAAGACCAAGACCGTCCGGGTCCTGGTTCATGTTGTTAAGCATGATAACCAGACCTACCAGAGTACCCAGCATACCGAACGCAGGCGCCATTGAAACGCCCTTTGCGAAGAATTCGCGTCCTGCGGCATGGCGCTCGGCTGTAAAGTCGATAGCGTCCTCAAGCATGGCGCGGACCTTGTCGGGGTCGTTGGCGTCAACGATAAGCATAAGGCTCTCCTTCATGAAAGGGTCGGAGCACTTGTTTGCGCTGTCTTCGAGCGCAAGCAGTCCCTTGCTTCGTGCAATCTTTGCATACTCGACCAGGTTGTCTATGTATTCGCGCGGATTGTACTTCGGCGGCAGAATTGCTATTTTAAGCAGCTTCGGAATTGTCTTCAGAGTAGACAGCGGGAACATGGCGATAAGTACGCCGAAGGTACCGCCTATGGTGATGGCAACTGACGGAATATCAATGAACATACCGATATTACCGCTACCGCCGTTCAGAATACCGAACACAACAAGTCCGAAACATACGACCCAACCTACGATTATTGTAATATTCAAGTGGAATCCCTCCCGATTATATATTTAAGCCGCAATCCATTACAGCTCGTTTTCCGGTTTTTTAAGTCTTAATGAGCGGTGGCTCATTCTGTGAAATTCGATTACCTTGTCCATAATTTCCTTAATGGATTCTGTTACTATATAGGTGTGCCCATTGTTCATGGTTATAACCGTGTCGGGGGTTTCCGACACGGTTTCAATGAGCTCCTCGTTGATCATTAGTGGCTTGCCGCCAAGCTTTGTGAGTACTATCATTTTACTTTACCATCTTATCTCTTAAGGTTTACAAGCTCTTCAAGCATTGTATCAGAAACAGTAATGATTCTGGAGTTTGCCTGGAAGCCTCTTTGTGTAATAATCATGTCCGACATTTCCTGCGAAAGGTCAACGTTGGACATTTCAAGTGCGCCTGATACGATTTCGCCTGCGCCGTCCTGACCTGCAATCTTCAGTCTTGGCTCGCCCGACGAAAGGGATTCCTGCCAGTAGGAGGTGCCTATCTGGTTAAGACCCTTTGGGTTTTCGAATGTTACGATGTCGATTCTGCCCATTGCAAAAATGCCGTGAACAGCGTGAACTCCGTAGATTGTACCGTCGCTGTCGATGTAAACCTCCGAAAGGTCGCTTACATTCTGTTCAGCCGCGAAACGTCCGTTTTCAAGCTTTACCGTGCTGAGGGAGTTCGCAATGTCGGCGAAGAAGCTGTCCTGACCGCCTCTAAGACCTGTGCGGAGGGTTCTGTTTCCGATTGCAGCGCTATAATCAAAGCCTTGAACTGTACCGGCTGCGTCATTTCCGTTCTGGTCGACTGCGGTTACAGTGAGGATTTTATTTGCGTTGCCGCCTTTCCAAGCGCCGCCTGCATCCTGCGTCATTCCGGCAGCCTTGTTTACTGCGCTCTGAATATCGTCAAGCGTAAATGTAATCGGGGTACCTCCCGCGTCATTTCCGACAGGAACGGTGATTGTAAGAACATCATTTACCCACTTCGCGGTAGGGGCGGTAGCGGTTGACGAGGTCTTTAAGTCAACCTCATAGGCGTTGGCAAATTCGCCGGCTCTGTTTGCCGTGAATGTAAGGTTGAATGAAGAATTTTTGGCTGTATCTGTAAGCGTGATGTAGTTTGACGCTTTTTCAGGGTCGACGCTTGCAGGGAGTTCGTCCATCTGAATGTGGAGAGGGATAACGTCGTCGCTTAAATCAACGCCGCCTGCGCGGATTGCGTCGTTTACCGCGTCCTCAAATTCCTGCGTTGAGGCGAACGTCTTGCTCAAATCCATTGTAATCTGGAGGTTGGAGCCTGACAGCACTGCATAAGGGGTTGTGCCGTCAATGATTGTGAAGCTGATATTGCCGTCAGGACCGTAGCCGTTGGCGGAAATTGTCACCTCGTAGCCGTTGATTGTCTTTGTGCAGCTTGCAACGTTGTTGTCTACGCTTGGAACCTCAAGGCTGATGCGCTGCGAGGAAGCGCTGGAGCTTGCGGGGTCGCCCATTGTACCCAGCACGATGTAGCCGTTAGGGTCGGTGAGGTTGCCGTAGTTATCAACGGAGAAAACGCCCGCTCTTGAGTAGTAGATGTTTCCGGCGTCGTCCATTACCTGGAAGAAGCCCTCGCCCTGAATGGCGCAGTCGTAAACGCTGTCCGAGTATGTAAAGCCCGACTGGGTCATCATCTGACCGATTGTGCCGAGAGAAACACCGTAACCTACCTGATTGGGGTTGGTACCGCCTGAGGTTGCGCTGCCCGACGACGCGTTGGACTTCGTCTGGTAGTAAACATCCTTGAAGGTTACGGTGCTTGTTTTATAGCCTGTTGTATTTACGTTGGCAATATTGTTGCCGATAACGTCCATACGCTGTGTATGTGTTTTCATTCCGGAAACTCCGGAGTAAAGTGACTTCATCATGGCCGATAAATTCCTTTCCGTGCTTCAACCGAATCTGCCCGTCAATCGGTCGGGGCAGAAAATGTTTCCTTTCGGTCCGACATTATATGATAACGGTTGAATCAATGTTTGTGAAAATGTTTCCTTTCATGTCCTCCTGGGACATGGTGGTTACGACTTTGTTGTTCTTTACGCTGACCAGAAAAGCTGTTGTGTCAACAAGGATAAGGCTGTCTGTGCTGCCTTTTTCCGCCGCGATTTCAATGCCTCTGTTAAGACGCTCAAGCATATTGTTTTCATCTATGCTGATGTTTCTGCTTTCGATTCGTTTGATTGCGTGGTTTGAAAACTGCACGCCGCTGCGCGAATTGAGCTGCGCCTTCAGCTCGTCGGCAAAGGTTTTTCCGTCCGAATTGACGGCGGGAGTTTTTTCAGAAGGTGATTGGCTGCTTATGCCTGTTCCTGTTGAAACGCTTATCTGATTCCGCGTCTTTAGATAATCGCTTAACAGCATTATATCACCGCCTTTGTTCAGCTGAACAATTCAATTAAATTTTCTTTTTCGTCTGTCAGATCCTGAATGTCCGCCTGATTGGTTTTGTCTGCGTTCGGGATTTTGGCTGCTGCGCTTTTCTCAGGCTGTGCATTGTCGGCTGCTTCTGTTTTGTCTGTTTTGTCCTCGGCAGGCTGTGTTTCTGCGCTGTCGGTTTTGCTGTTCGTATCGGCTGCTGCAATACTTTCAGCGGTTTCCGTCTTGCTTGCGCTTGCCGTATTTTCGTTCTGTACCTTTATAACGTCGCCAAGCTTGTAGGATAATCCGTTTACAATAACGCTGAACTGTCCGTCCTTGACTTCGATGGAATCAACCGTACCCTGTTCGTAAACCGTGGAGCCGCTTGACGTTGCCGCCGAAATTGTAACGCGCTTTCCGATAAGGCTGGTGGCGTAAGCGCCGTCTGTGCCTACTGTGCTTGTGGTTTCAGAGGACGTATTTGTATCGGATACGATCTTCATGATGTTTTTCAGGTCGTATTCCTTTCCGTTTACCGAAACGGTGAATGTTTTGCCGCTCAGGTTAATGTTGGATACAACGCCTGTAATTGTGTTCAGCTTTGAGCCGCTTGCTGTGGCTACAAGAACTGTTTTTCCCACAAGAGAGGAAGCGTAGCTTGCGTTGGAGTAATAAAGAGCGTCCTGCTGTGACCTCATGCTTGTAAAGGTAGCCATCTGGCTGATAAATTCAGTGTTTGACGTTGGTTCCAGCGGGTCCTGATTTGTCATTTCCGCTAAGAGCAGGGTATAAAAGTCGTCAACCGAAAGATCGCCGTTCTGCTTGTCGGAAAAATACTGCGCATATTTTATGCGGTTTTCCTGAATACTTCCTATGCTGTCTACTGCCATGGATACTCCTTTCTTACATACTCATCAGCAGGTCTGCAAAGCTTGTGTCCGACTCATCGTCGCTTTCGCTTTCGTTTTGCTGATTGGTGTAAGGATTTTTGCTGCTGCCGTTATAGTTTTCACGGTTCAGCGAGTTTTGCTGCGGTTCATAAACCACCTGATACTTTTCAAGGTCGATTCCGTTTTCCTTAAGGCTGCCTGCAAGATTTTCGCCGCGCTGTGCAAGAAGCTCCTGTGCCGCACGGTTTTCTGCGGTAATCTGTACGGTTACTTTTCCCGCGTTAGTCACAAGCTTAACTGCGATTCTGCCCAGTGATTCCGGATTCAGCACCATTGTGAAGGTGGTTTCACCGTTTTCGGCTGTTTCAAGATGTGACGCAATGGCGTCTGCAACCTGTACTGCGGGCGGAACTTGTCTTACCTCGGTCTGCGGAAGCTCCGGCTGAGGCAGCTCAATTGTGTTCTGCGCAATCGTCTGCTGCGGAGGAAGAATCTCCTGCGGTGTTTCCTGACTTGTTTCCGTTCTGCCTGTGATGTGTGCGATAAGACTGTCGATTTCGCTTGATTTCTCGGTTTCGGGACGAATGAACGTTGTGATAATCTCGCTGCGCACGGGCGTTGTTTCAACCTCTGCGCTTTCAAGACCAAGCTCTTTCTTTGCAAAGTTCATCAGCTCGTTAAAAAGCTCGTCTGCGGTTTTTTCTGCCGTTTCGACGCCGTTAGCCTGAGCGCTGCTCTGCATAATGCCCTTTGCTTCGGTCTGCGGAAGCTCGTTCTGTACCGGGAGCGGGATTTCTGCGGGGCTTTCGGCGGTCGGGGCTGCGTTCTGCGGAACGGCTTCGGCTGTTTGGCGGTTTTCTGCGGTCGCTGTGGGCGTTTCGTCTGCGAAAAGCATTGCAAGCTCTTCGTTCTGAGCGCTTTTCGTAACGGTTACCGTCTGCTGAACAAGCTCGACCGTTTTCGCCGTTTGTATTTCCGCTGTTTCCGCTGTCTGAGCAGGCGTTTCGGCGTTCTGCGTAGCATATTCGACCGTCAGCTGTTCAACTGCCGTCATAAGCAGTGACATTATGTCGCTGTCGTCCTTGTCGTCATTTTTCAGAAGCTCAAGCAGCTTAAGCAGAATGTCCTCAATACTGCTGCCGTCAGTGAGTTCGCTTTTGATTTCGCCGAGCTTTTCCTCGATAAAATCGGTTATTTCCTCGATAACGTCCTGTCGGTTGTCAGTATTGTTCACGCTGTCGGCATTTACCGTCTGATTGTCGCTGTCGGCTGTCTGCGGAGCCGATTTTGTATCAGTGCTTATCTCCTGCCGCAAAACCTTTGAAAATACACCCGTGTCACCGGACTTTGCGGGCTGAACGCCGATACTGCTGAAATCAACCGTATTTGCTGCGTTTACAACCATCTTCGCACCTCCTTCTCTGTAAAATATATATTAAACTCCGTAAGGAAGTTTAAGCGGTGAAAGAGAGCGTATAATTTGCTATGCGAACATATAAGTAAAATTCACCCATATATTCTATTATATTATACACAAACGGACATTAAAAGTCAATGTAAAACCCGTTATTTTTTCGGTGTAAACTAAACAAAAAACACCGTAAAAATTTCACGGTGTTTGCTATATTTAAATAGGTATGTATAAAAATGGGTTTATTCGTCGAATCTTCCCGTGTAGGCGGTGTTGCGTTTTGCCTCTACCTCCGACTTCATTTCATCAAGGGTATAGCGGAAAAAATCCTTTCTGACAAGGCAGTAGACAATGTGAAAAGCCGTCATTATGACCGTTACTGTCATTATCAGGAAACGCACGTTCAGAATTGGTATTCCCAAGTCCCATCCGTACATCATGAACAGGTATACCGTCTGCGCCGAAAGGAACAGCGGCAGCGCTATATTCCACGCGAGAAAAGGCATTCCCGCCTTTTTTATGCTCCTGAACCACAGCGCATACATCGGAAACAAGGCAATGCAGAACGCAAGGTCGGTGTATTCCGAGGGAATGGTATATTTAAACAGCTTATCAACGTAAAGCGCGTTGTAGAGCGTTGCCGCAAAGGTTATCAGGTTGATGATAAACAGGGCGGGGAGCAGCCGCTTGGTGGACCAGGCGAGCCACACGGTCTTTTTTTCGCGGAAGTGGGTGTATTCGTAGGTTTTTTGGTTGAAATATACGAAGTAAGTCAGCTTGTCGTCAAGCTTTCGCAGCTTTTTAAAGGGCATGGTTTCTCCTATTTCACATTTGCTTTCCGCCAGTCGGAGTTGGTTACAAACTCGTCAATGAAAAGCTCCTCTTCCTTTTGTACAGCCATTTTGTAGTCCTCAAGCTGATGCTCCTCAAGGTTTTCCAGCTTGCTGACCTCCTGGGTCGCGGAAACCACGTTGTTCAGCTGCGCCTCGATTTCACGCTGCTTCATGAGGATTTTGTGCCTGTGCTGATGCACTTCCGCCTGTAATGCGGAAATATGGCGCTTTTGTATTGCGATTTCGTTGGGGTATGTGCCGCCGAAATACATTTCGTTCAGCTTTTCCCCTGCGGCGGCAAGCTTTTTCAGAATGTCCTCAAGCTCCGCTTCAAGGGTGCGCAAATCTGCGCGCATTGCGGCAAGAGCAGCCTTTTCGCCGTCAAGCACCTGTTCGCGGTAGTTTTTCAGTGATTCAAGTGTAAATTCAAATTTTTTCAAATCAATCAGGACCTTTCAGATTACTTCACTGCCTCTTTCAGCAGCTCGATTGTTTCTTCCATACTGAATGATTCATCGGTTTGCTGGGTAAGAAAATCGTTTATTCTGTCAATTTTTTTGACCGCCTCATCAAGGGCGGGGTTGGTTCCGGGTTTGTACGCGCCGATTGAAATAAGGTCGGCGTTTTTGGTATAAAGGGCAAGCAGGTTTCTCAGCTTGCTTGCGGCGTCCTTATGCTCCTTGGAGCAGATAATGGACATAAGACGGGATACGCTGGGCAGAATGTCGATAGCGGGATAGTGGTTCTGGGCGGCAATTTTTCTGGACAGGATAATATGACCGTCAATAATTCCTCGCACCGTATCGGAAATCGGCTCGTTTGTGTCGTCGCCCTCCACAAGCACGGCGTAAATTCCCGTGATTGAGCCTTGCTCAAAGCAGCCTGCGCGTTCGAGGAGCTTCGGCATCTGGGAGTAGATGGAGGGAGTGTAGCCTCTTGCAATAGGCGGCTCGCCGATTGCAAGTCCTATTTCACGCTGCGCCATTGCGAAACGCGTCAGGTTATCCATCATCAGCAGCACGTCCTTGCCCTGCTGCATATAGTATTCGGCGATAGCGGTGGCGGTAAGGGGGCATTTGTTTCGCATCATTGCCGACTGGTCGGAGGTGGCGACAACTACCACCGACCTTGCCATGCCTTCCTCGCCCAAATCGTTTTCGATAAACTCGCGAACCTCGCGTCCGCGCTCGCCTACAAGGGCGATAACGTTAAGGTCAGCCTTTACCTTTCGCGCAATCATACCCATAAGGGTGGATTTACCTACGCCCGAGCCTGCGAAAATGCCGATACGCTGTCCCTTTCCTAAGGTCAGCAGACCGTCTATCGCCTTTACTCCAAGCTCGATAGGCTCGCTGATTTTAGGTCTGGTAAGGGGGTTTACGGGAATCCCCGAAATCGGCACGGCGTCCGTGTATTCAAGGGGAGCGCCGCCGTCGAGCGGATTGCCGATAGCGTCGATGATTCTGCCCATAAGGGCGTCGCCTGTTTTTACCATCAGCTTTTCGCCCGTGTTGTCAACAATGCTTCCCGGACCTACGCCCTCCAAATCGGTGTACGGCATAAGCAGCACCCTGTCCTGCTGAAAGCCCACGACCTCCGCAAAGATAAAATTCTGCATATCCTTTGTATAAATGCGGCATACGTCGCCGATATTGCAGGACGGACCGGTCGACTCAATGGTCATGCCCACGATTTTTTCGATTTTACCCATGTGGCGATAGGACTCAAAGCCTTTCAGCTCGTTCCTGAAGCCTGTTAAATCCATACTGTGACCTCTGCTTATTCTTCGCTGTTTTCAAGCTTGCCCATCATTTTTGACAGCAGCGGGTTAGTCGCCTTTCTCGGTCGCTTCGCCGTCTGTTTTTCCGTCTTTTCGGGCTTTGCTTCGGGTTCTTCCGCGTTTTCGACTATAATGTCGGGTTCTTCGATTTCATCGGCAGCCTCGCCTAATTCGATTTCCTCCCGCTCGGTTTCGGTCATTTCGTCAAGGGGCTTTGGAGCGGGCTTGCTCGGTTCAGGCTCGGCAGCAGGCTCGCTGTCCGCCTTTGGCGGATTGCTGTCGGGCTTGTCGCGGTATTTTCCGCTGCCAAGCTCGCCTATCATTTTCAGCTGAGTAGGGATTCCCGCGTCGGTTATTTCGCTGCCGTTGTCGATTATCAGCGTGCCTGACGGCGCGTCCTTCAGCACCTCGAACTCAACGTGCTGATTTTCTCTGAAGCAGGAGCGCAGCGTATCAATATCGGTTCCCACTTCCTCGTTCACGTCAAGTGCGGAGAGGGTGATTTTCACGTTTTCGCTGGTAAGGAAGTCCTTTGCAGCCTGTTTCAGCATTTTTTGCAGAACAGCCTTATCCTTTTGCTTAAGGCTGTCCAGCGTTATTTTCTGAGCTATATCAAAAATTGTGTTAAATATCTGGTGTTCGTAGGTCTTGAAGTAGTTTTCCTTTTCCTTTTCAAAGCTTTCAAGGGCGTTTTTCAGCTCGATAAGGGTGTCCCTGCATTTGGTAAGACCCTTTACATATCCCTCGTCATAGCCCTTCTTTTCGCCCTCGGCAAGCCCCTGCGCAAAGCCTTGGTCATGTCCCTCGGTTTTTGCCTTTTCGCGAAGCTCCTTTGCCTCAAGCTCAGCGTCAGCCTGCATTTTCTCGCAGGCGTTCTTTACCTCAAGAATCAGCTTTTCTGTATCTTTCTTTGCTTTTTCGGCTATTGCCGCGCCGTCCTTAATGAGCCTTTCTCTTTCGGCGCCGCCCTCGTCGATAAGCCTTTGCCTTTGCGCCATTGCGTCCTCAAGCTGAGCCTTTATTTCAGCCTGAACCTCCGCATTGTCAGGCGTTGTTTCTTCGGTTTCGTTCTCGGCTTCGGGAGCTTTCTCCCCGAAATCCTCATCGCCGCCGAAATCCTCGCCTGTGTACGCGTCAGCCTTTGGGGTGGCTTCTCCCTTGATAGTGCGGTTTACAGAAACAGGCGCACTGCCGTTGTCAATGTCAACCTCGCCGTTTATTATGATGTTGTTACCATAAAAACCGCCTTTGATAACTCCAGCCATACGCCCTCCGATATATGAATATTATGCGATAATTTCGTCGTTTCCGCCCTTGGAAATGGTGAGAACTCCCTCGTCCTCCAGACGTCTTATAATTGAAACGATTCTCTGCTGTGCTTCTTCTACATCCTTCATGCGGACATTGTGCAGATACTCTACGTCCGTCTGGGTTGATTCCTTCATACGGGTCGACATATTTGCATAGATTGTTTCCGCAACCTCCGAGGTCGAGCCCTTGATAGCGATGGCAAGATCCTTCGGATCCACTTCCTTGATGAACGCCTGAATCGCCATGGAATCCAGATTGACAATGTCCTCGAATACGAACATTTTCTGCCTGATATCGTCGGCAAGCTTCGGGTCGCGCAGGTTCAGCTCGTCGAAGATGAACTTTTCCGTTGCGCGGTCTACGTTGTTCAGTACGTCTGCAATGTAGTTTACGCCGCCGACCTCCATGCTGTCCATTGTGACAAGGTTTGCGAACTTACGCTCCAGCGTTGCTTCAATGGACTTAACAACGTCAGGCGCTGCGGAATCCATCTTTGCGATACGCTCGACAACCTCGATACGGGTATCCTTAGGCAGCTCGGACAGGATTGCCGACGCCTGGTCGCTTCTTGCGTAGGAAAGGATAAGGGCGATTGTCTGCGGATGCTCGTTCTGAACGATTGCCAGCAGGTTTTTATAGTCAGCCTTGCGGACAAAGGCGAATGCTTTTGTCTTGAGCTGTTTTGTGATTTTTTCGAACAGGCTTTGTGCAGCCTGCGGACCGAACGCCTTTTCGAGAACCTCCTTAGCGTACTCGACGCCGCCCTCGGAAATAACCTTCTGGGTCAGGCAAAGCTCGTAAAAGTCGTTCAGCACGTCGTTTACGACTTCGGCGGGCCAGTAGTCCATTTTAGCTACTTCAAGCGTTATTTTCTCGATTTCATCATCGGAAAAGTGCTTGAAAACTGCGGACGCGTTTTCCGTGCCGATTGAGGAAATTACCATTGCGGCTTTCTGTACATTGGTTATTGCGCTGCTTGATGTTTCAGCCATTTAACACTCTTCCTTTCTTATTCCTCGTTCTTCATCCAGGATCTGATAAGCTGTGCAACGATTTCAGGGTTGTTCTTGGAGAAGTCGCGTATTTCGCGCTTGAGAACGACCTCTCTTGTTTCGTTTGCTTCCTGGTCGTTGAGGCTTGGCAGGTCGGCAGGGTCAAAGGGCTGACTGCCGCTTACGGCGCCTGTTGTTTCCACTCCCGTAACCGCTCCGTCGCCCGACATACTTATTGAATCGGACGAGCCGCCCTGAATGGAAACCATGCCCTGCGCGATTGCCTGGCGCTGAGCCTTTATGTTGCGGCGCTTTTTGGAGCCTGCTGTCATAAGCGCAAGGATAAGCAGGATTATCAGCAGCGCGCCGAGCGCGATTATTACAAATATGAGCGTGTTTCTGTTGTTGTTTACAACGAATGTGCCGCCGCCGATGTCGTTTGAATTTTCAAGTGACCATGTCGTTGAAACGAAGGACACGTTTTCGGGTTTAGCGCCGATTGCGGAGGCGATCATCTTCTGCCATGCCTCCACCTCTGCCTCGGTCATTGTGGGACCGTCCACGATAACGGAGGCGGACAGGTTTTCAATGCTGTAACCGTCCTTTGCAATCTGGGTTTTTTCCTCGTTTACAAGGTAGTTGATCGTTTTTGCGGAGCGATAGTAGAATTCATCGCCTGCGTCGGCTGTAACCGTGGGGTAATCTGGGGAAATATCGGAATCCACCGTAGTTCCCACTACGCCGCCCTCTAAAGCGGTGCCGCCCGAGGTAGCCTCATAGGTTTCGTTGGAAACCATGCCGCCGCGGTTGCCCTCCTCGTCAACAGACGGGGTGTATTCGGTTGATTCCTTTACCTCGTCGTTGTAGTTGAGAATAAGGTTTACGCCTACGTTGAACTTCTTGTAAACGCCGTCAAACATTCCCGAAAGCTCTTCCTTAAGGATATTCTGGAGCTTCTGCTGATATTCAAGGCGCTTATAGTAAAGCTGCACAAGGGAGGAGCCCTCAAGAGCGGGATCTATTTCCGTATCATCGCTGCCAAGGTCGGCGAAAAGCTGCTTGCCTGTGCCGTCGGTGATTGTTATGTAATCACGCTCAAGTCCCGGGACGCTGGTTTTTACCAGGTTGTAGATGCCGTCGATTACATCGCTCGGCAGGCTCTCGTTGCGCAGGTGGAGAACCACGCTTGCGCTTGCGTGCTTTTCATCGGTGCTGATAACGTAGTTGTTGTTTTCGGGAATGCTGAGGATTACCATTGAGCTGTCAACGCCCGAAAAGCTGTCGATTGTAGCCATAAGATTGCTCTGGAGCTGCTGCTTTTGCTTTTCGCGCTTTTCGCTTTCGGTGGAGAACATTGACACGCCGGTATCCCATATATCGTAGTTGAAGCCCGAAGCGGGGTAGCCCTGCATACTGCACTGAACTCTGATATTTTCGACCTGCTCCTGCGGGACGAGAATGTCGCCGTCGTCCTTCAGGATAATGTCGGTAACGCCCATTGTGTTCTGCACATAGTTCAGTATTTCCGCGCTGTCAGCCGAGCTTGTGCCGCTGAAAAGCACGGCGTATCTCTTTTGATTGAGGATTACGGTGAGAATTATGGCAGACACAATAATTACGCCTGCAACGGCAAGCGTAATTATTCTGGTTTTTCTGGCGAGGGACGTCCATTTTGTCTTTGCGTCAGTCCCGAATTTCTTTAGTGTTTCAAGTACCTTATTCATTCAGAAAATCTCCGTTAAATGCTCATTTTAATAATTTCGTTGTATGCATCGACAACAGTGTTTTTAACGGTAACAAGCAGCTCGGTTGCGATTTCCGCCTTGCTGATGTTGGCCTGAATTTGTTCGATGTTGTCTGTGTCGCCGGTCATGAGCTGTACAATATCGGCGCTTTTCTGTGCGTTTGTTTCAACGGCGTTGTTGATTATGCCTGTAAACACATCGAGGAACGTGGGGGCTTTTACATCGGAAGAGGCTGTTTCATCAGTTTTTTCGTAGGTGCGGAACGCTTCCTCAACGCTGCGGATCGGCTGTATATTTGCCGACATCGGTTCGATAAACATATATGTAATTCCTTTCGGTCAGAGTGATTATGAGCCTATTGTAAGGGCTTTCTGCGCCAGTGTTTTCATGCTGTTGAAAATGGTCAGGCAGGAGTCGTAGGACTGAGTTGCCGCCAGCGCGTCTATCTCCTCCTCCTCAACGTCAACGTTGGGCAGGTAGTAGTAGCCGTCCTCGTCTGCGTTTGGGTGGGACGGGTCGTAAACGGGGGTTGCGGGAGTAGGGTCCTCAACGATTTCGGTAACAAGGACGCCGCCGTACTTCTTTTCCTGAAGCTCGGAAAGGGACATTGAAAGCACGTCCTTGAATGAAGAACTGTCCTTGGCGTTTACGTTCTTGAG
Source organism: uncultured Ruminiclostridium sp. (assembly GCA_934462775.1). GTDB lineage: Bacteria > Bacillota > Clostridia > Oscillospirales > Ruminococcaceae > Ruminiclostridium_E. The sequence continues at coordinate 5,918 of CAKSIR010000025.1, read as the reverse complement.
GGTCTTGTTTTCGGTGAAAACAACGTTTTTGCGCACATAAGGACCGCCCTCGGCAGTTCTTGTAGTGGTTGCGTTGGTTACGTTCTGGGCAATGACGTCAAGTCTGAGTCTTTGCGCCATCATTCCCGAAAGGGCAATGTCAAAATTGCTTAAAAATGCCACGTTAAGCCTCCTTATGATCTCTTCATAGCAGTGCGCATAAGGTTGAACTCGGAGTTCATCTGGTTAATAAGCTCCTCGTACATAATGCCGTTCTTGGCGAAAAGCGCGTTCTGCGTGTCGGTATCAACGTTGTTGCCGTCAGGCTGATCCTTGGTGTTTTCGTCAACGTAAACCGCCGACGCGATTTCAAGCTGTTTTGTGTATTTGGAATTCTCCACGGCGTCGAGCTTGTCCTTTAAAACGCCGCCGAAATAGAGATATTTGCACTTATAGTTGGGCGTGTCCTGATTTGCAATGTTCTGCGCGATAATGGTCTGCTGTCTGTTGAGGACGTTTATCCCCTGTTCCAGCAGGCGGAACGAGGTTGTATTGAATAGCTGAGCCATATTTTTCCTTTCTCAGGTATATACTAATTTAAACACAGTATATTATACATCATCTTTTTGAATTTTTCAACAGTTTTTAAAAGATAATCCAAAATTTTTACCACTGTCTGTTAAAACTCATGTCGTCGGGCAGTATGCGCGGCTTCGGACGGCGGCGGATAAAATCTGCCTCCTTGAACACATAGGGCTTGGGCGGCGGTATTTCGGTAAATCTCTTTTTTGCAAGGGCAAGGGTTTCTGCGATTTCCTTGGGATTTTCAAAGACGTTTTCAATCCGCAGCTGAGGTATTTCCTCCCAGCCTGTCAGATTGTACCACCAGTTGTCAAAGTCGATTCCTCCGTCCTTGATGTGGTACCCCATGCGGTGGCTTATGCCTTTGTAGAAACGGATTTTTCCGCTTATGACAAGGGCGTTTTTTTCGTCGGCTTCCGCTTTTTCAAAGTCCTCAAAGGGTACGACGTAAAGCTGTCGGCTGATGATTTTTTCATCGCCGCAGAAAAATTCGCCGTCGTATCGGCTGAAAATGAAAGCCTTAAGCTGAACATCCAGGTAGGTGTACCGCGCGTTGCGCTTGACGGCGCGGGTTTTCAGCTCTATGGTTATCCAGGCGGCGAGCATACCCAGCAGTATGCTTGCTCCGCAGATTATCAGCAGCGGAATCAGCAGACTGACCTGATCCAGCCGTCTGAAGTTGAACATCAGCGTGAGAATAACGATTATACAGCACTGAACCAGCGGCGTTACCGTAAGCACAAGGACGACAGACGCTCTTTTTTCATATTTTTTTGTTGAGCTGTGGAAAAAAGTCTGCATAATTTATCCCCTTCCAAAATAATTATACACCTTTTTTATGCTTTTGTACAGTAAAATACTGTATATATTTCGTAAAAGTATTAAATTTTTTACATTTTGTAATTTTGAACGATTTTTTAATTAAAAAATTGTAGAGCTTTCACAAAATTTGTAATAAATGACGATTTTTACCCCCTTTTCTCTGTACAAATTCGAAAAAATGTTCAAGAAATATCCCTTATGCTATTGATTTATTGTGACATTTAATGTATAATTATAAAAAGTGAGCCTGACTGCGCCGTGATTTGTCCCGGAGCGGTGCCGCCGTTTGCGCAAAAAACGACGTTTTTGCACTTGTCGGGCAAAGCAGATTTGCTGACCTTAATAAGATAAGGCGGGGTAAGGCGAGGGGAGAAATCCAGTGCTAAAGCGGGATAAAATTGTAAAAGTCGAAATAACCACTCTTTCGGGAACGGTAATCATTTCGGCGAACAGCAAGCAGTTCACAATACCACAGATAACCGGTCCGGACGGAATTACGGAAAACGTGCTGATGATAAAAGGCAGGAATATGCCGGAGATTGACGCCGACTCGGCTGTTTATGTAATTACATATATGAAAAGCGGCGACAGAATCCGTTATCCCGGAAGAGTCACCCTTTCAACCGACCTCCAGTTTAACGTAAAGCTGCGCATGGGTTCGCAGAAGGTAATGGAGGAAAGGCGCAGGTTCTATAAGGTTTCGGCGGACGTTCCCTGCTCAATAAGCTTTGTCACCAGAGGGGACGACATAGTTTATTTCAGAGAGCCTGTAAAAACAATAATCAGAGATTTCAATATCGGCGGCGTGTTCATCTACGCCACGGACGTTGAATTTCAAAAAGGCGATACGTTCATGCTGATAATCGAGATGATGAACGAAAAGGTTGAGATTATAACCCAGGTTCTGAGGGTTCAGACGGACCCTGCGGGACAGATTGTCGGGTACGGCTGCAGGTTCGTAAACGTTGACAAAAAGCGGGAGGAAATATTTGCCAGCTTTGTAAATAAAATTCAGCTTGAAACGCTCCGCAAGCAGCGCGCAAAGGAAATGCTGGCGGAGGAAATGGAAGAAGAAAACGATTCATTCAGATAATTTTGTCGGGAAGGGTTAGAAAATGAACATTAAACTTAAAACCATACTTAAAATACTGACGCTTGTGTTTGCAATTCTCCCTGTTGTGGCAATGGGTCTGGTGGGAACATTCGCGTCCATCGGCTTTGCGGGAAATATGCTCACAGAGGAGTCCCAGACAATGGGCTACGCTCTGTCGACCGCCGCGTCCAACTATTTCAGCGTTATGCTTGGCGACACTTCGGCAATTGCGTCAACCGACGCAGTAAAGAAGGCTGCCGCAGGTCAGATTTCCGACGTAAGCGGTCAACTCGGGAACATCAGCGAGGACCTTATGACAAACGGCAGAAGCGTTCTCGACATTGTTGTAATGGATACAAACGGCGGTATTGTTTATGACACAATCGGCTCCGACAAAGGCACCGCTTTTTACGGCTACGGCGATGATATGATAGAAAAATGCAAGTCCGGCGGCTATGTTTCCAACATACATATCAACAATGAAAAATACAAAGGCGAATCCGTTCTGTTCTTTGCAGCCGAAGTAAAGAACGATAAGGACAGCACTATCGGCTACTGCGCCGAGGTGGTTTCCGCAACAGGTCAGCTTTATGCAAATATGATGAATACAAGCTTCCTTGACGATGGTTATCTTATTCTTGCAGACGGCAACGGAAACGTTATCAATTACAGCGGAAACCCTGTAACAAGGCTTGAAGAGCTCAGCAACAGCGGTCTGCGCAGTATGGTTTCAACGGCTATCACAAACGTTGAATCCGCCGGCATAAAGAGTATCAACTACGCGTCGGGCGGCTTCACGGGCAGCTACAACAACGTACCGGGAACACAGTGGATCTGGATGAGCCTTTATCCTCAGTCGGGTTCAACAGGCATGGTTCTCATGAGCGCAATCATATCCGTTGTGATTATCGCGGTTATTGCAGTTATTGAAATCGTGGTCATGACAATGCAGCAGAACAGAATCATCAAGCCAATGACAGCCATGATCGATAAAATGCGTCTTATCAAGGACGGCAACCGCGACGAGCGCTTTGAAATCACTACAAACAACGAGTTCGGCAGAATGTCCGAAACTTTCAACGAAATGCTTGACGACGCAATGCTCAGCGAGGAGCTGCACAGAACGATTTCCGACCTGTCCGACAATATGCTGTTTGAATGGGATTTCGTAAAGGAAAAGATGTACGTTTCCGACAACTTCCTTGCCAAGTTTGACGTAAATCCCTCCGAAGCAACTCTTATCAACGGCAAGTTCATCGACAAGCTCATGGACGAGGAAAACGCAGAGCGCTTCAAGAAGGACATCAACACGCTTATTAAGAATAAGGACATTTTCGGCGGCGAATATCAGGTCAAGACAAAGGCGGGCAACGTTATTTACGTTTCAATGAGAACACAGTGTATTTCAGACCGTCTTGGCGAGGTTCTCCGCGTAATCGGCGTCATCACCGATATAGACAGCGAAAAGAAAACCGCAATGCAGCTTTCGGAGCGGGCAAGCTACGACTTCCTGTCACAGCTGTACAACAGAAGCACCTTCGAACGCGAGCTTTCCGGCGAGCTTACAAGACGTGCAAACAGCAGAATTGCCGTTCTGTTCATTGACGTTGACGACTTCAAGTTTATTAACGACCGTTTCGGTCACTCGGTAGGCGACGAGGTTATCAGATACGTTTCAGACAAGATTAAGGCTAAGGTTGAAAACTGCGGTTTTGCGGGACGTTTCGGCGGCGATGAGTTTGTTCTCTGCGTAAACGATGAAAAGATGATCGACAGCGTTGACGTTCTGTCAATGGATATTATCGACGAGCTGTATAACGGCTATTTCTCCAAGAGCGCAAATGCAAACTTAAATATTAAAGCAAGTATCGGTATCGCCCTTTCGCCGGAGCACGGCAAGGACAGCCACGCTCTTATTGCGGCGGCAGACGAAGCAATGTACTTCGTAAAGAAGAACGGTAAGGCAAATTACCACGTCTTTGATGCCGAGGACGCAAGCAACCTCGAACCATCACCGGAGCACAGCATCTGACCGATTGACAGGAGATTTTATGGCGGTTATTATATCAGTAACCAACCAGAAGGGCGGCGTGGGTAAGACTACTACCTGCAGCGCCCTTTGCGGTTGTATTTCAGAAATGGGAAAAAAGGTTCTGGCAGTTGACCTTGACCCTCAGGGAAATTTGAGCTTCAGCTTAGGCGCTGACTCCGAGGACTGCTACACAGTTTACGATGTATTCAAGGGCAGCGTTGACATTTACGACACGGTTCAGCATACCGATGTCTGCGATGTTATTCCTGCAAACATTCTGCTTTCGGGCTGCGAGCTTGAGCTTACAAACGTGGGCAGAGAGTACATTCTCCGCGAGCAGCTGAAAACCATCGAGGCGGACTATGACTTTATAATCATCGACACCCCTCCTGCGCTTTCAATTCTCACAATCAACGCCTACACTGCGTCAAACTGGATAATTATTCCGATGATTGCAGAAATTCTGTCGCTGCAGGGCATTGCGCAGCTTAAAGAAACAATTTTCGCAGTTAAGAAATACTATAACAAATCGCTGGAAATAAAGGGAATTTTGCTCAACAAGTACAACCCGCGCCTTATTCTCACAAAGGAAGTTGAGGAACTGGCGGGGATTATCGCCGAGCAGCTTGACACCCGCATTTTCGAGCAGAAAATCACCAACAGCGTAATTATTGCGGAAGCGCCTGCTCACGCAAAAACAATTGTCGAGTATGCGCCGCGTTCAAAGTCATCGCTCCAGTATCACAGCCTTGCTTACGAGCTTCTTGGCATGGAAAAGCCGAAGCCGCCGAAAACAACAAGCAAGTCCAAAAGCAAAAAGCGCACAGGCAGAAAGTAAGGGGAGGTTGCCTTGAGCAGGACCAATAAAACAGCGGCTGTATTAAACCTTATTCACGGTTCCGCGCTGAGCGACGAGGACACAAAAAGGACATCCGGCAGGTCTGAAGAGGACGAAAAAAAACACAGGGTTGTGAAAAACCCTGTTGTGCTTGAAATGGAATCCGAGTTTGAAACCGAAGAGCCTGAGGACAAGCCTATCGGATTAAACGGCGGAATTATCAACGCAGCCTTTCTGCTTGTGAATGAAAAGCTGGCGGACGTGGTTCAGCGGTTCAAGGCCTGCGGCTGCGATCAGTGTCTGAAGGAAATTTCCTCAAAGGTGCTTGACGAGCTGCCGCCCATGTTTGTCAGAATGGATAAGCCCGACAGCATGGAAAAGCTGGAACAGACAATGAATGAAAACCGTGCCGAGGTGCTTAAAGCGCTGACGAAAACGGTACTTTTTTACAGAACAAAACAGCATAAATAAAAGGCGGATTAAATCCGCTTCAGATTGTCGAAAAAGCCAAATTTAAAGTTTAGGTCAAGCCTTTTCAAAGGCTTGCGGGTTCTTAGGGCAGCGCCCTAAGT
>CAKSIR010000024.1 GCA_934462775.1 uncultured Ruminiclostridium sp. | reverse complement strand
CTCCGGTGAGTCTGTGGTTACAATCTCAACATCGTTTTCATCCGCATCAATCTCGTCCATGGTTGGGCCTTCGGGCTTCACTGCAGGCTCTGCTAAAGAGGAGGCTGGGAGTGTTGTGAGTTCTGTGAAGAGGTCCTTGTTGTCTGTTACGATATTGATAGTTCCATCGTAAATCTCGACCTGATAGCCGAAGATGTCTTCAATATCTCCCTTTGTCAGAAAGAGTGAGGTGGCAGGGGTTGAGACAGCCTTGACAATCGCTGTGGAGTTTTCTTCGTCACCATAGGAAACTTCAAACTCCTCTGCTGACTTGAGTGTGAACATAATCGTTCTTGTTCCGGCAGCTGTGTGGATATCAAACGAGAAAGATTCTGCTGAAGTGAGGACTGTTGCGTAATCCTTGAATTCGCTAAAGAGTGCGACCATGTCGACACCCTCATTGTATACGAGGCTTGTCTTGTAGTTGTTAAAGAAGACAGGCGTGTCATTAGCTGGCGCGTCGTCCTCGTCCTCTGCTAGATTCATGCGGTCCTCAAGTGTGGACAGCTGGGTCTTTGAGGCGTTGTCAATGACAGCTTCAAACTCTGCTAAAGTGGAGTCGAGCGAAGCGAGTTTGTCAGCAGCGAGGAAGTTGATGCGCTGACCTGTGGACTCAAGTCTTAGACCGTGAGTGTCAGATGGGATTTCATTGTCTGCGAGTGGGACAATCGTACGGCCTGAAACGATAAACCCATCCGGGTGTTCAGCGTTTTCGTAAACAATAAACATATTGTTAAGTATTGAGCCGCCGGTATCCTTGCGGTCACCTGCAACATCGCTGGCATCCTGTGAGTCATACCATTCTTTGAACTTCATTGAAATAGTTGGGGTTTCATCTGTGTCAGATGTGGTTGTTAAAATAGCATTGTTGATTTCATCATTTCCGAATACCGAATTGGTTACATCGGGGGTTTTGTCGTCTGAGTTCCCGCAGGCGGTGACAAAGCATGCTGTTGTAACCGCTGCTAAGAAGAGAGCGACCAGTTTGCTGCGGATTTTTGATTTCATATTGATTTTCCTCCTTGTGGAAAACGTTTCCAATGTAAGTATGCAAATATATGTAAAATTTTCGCAATACTTATAGTATATTACAAATTAAATGAACAGTCAAGAGTTAAATGCCTTTATAACGCAAATGTGAAAAAGCGCATTTGTGAATATAATCATAGCAATTAGTCTAAGCTATTTTGCGTATGCACCGAAACAAATTGAGGGCAGAGTTTTGCATTGACGGTGATATTGCAGGCAGATTGAGAATTTTCTTGCTGCGTTTTTAGTCACTTTTAAGAAAGAAATATGGCGGTTGTATACGCTTGCCGTTGAAAATAACCTTTTTATGTGCTACAATTAAATAAATTCTATATTGTACCGAATAACACGACTTAATTTCGGAGGTAAAATGCCTGAAATATCACCGAACAAGCCAAGATTACTTGGCTGTAAAACAAAATCTCCGCTGTCATTTCTGGCGTGCGGGCAGCTTATCAGTCCGTCAGGATTTACCCACCACCGCCGCTGCTTTGATGAAAATGTTATTATAGCGGTAACGGAGGGAACGCTGTATATAAACGCAAATAACAGGGAATATGCGCTCTCCGCAGGGCAGTATATCCTGCTTGTGGCAGGGGAGGAGCATTTTGGTTTTCGCTCCTCCGACGGAAAGCTGTCTTATCTCTGGGCGCATTTTCGGGCGGACTGCGGCTTTGAAACGGCTGCTGATGAAAGCGCCGGCGGATATACATATCTTCTGCCGGAAATATCAGCCGCTTCAACCTCAGGAAGAACCGCGCAGCTTTTTCATCAGCTGATGGATATGTCCATTGAGGGGAATCTTTATAACCGCGATATGTCCGACTATGCGGTAAGCCTGCTTATAATGGAGCTTTCGCAGGAGTATTTCCGCAGCAACAGCAGACAGGAGCAGCCTGCTTTCGTCATTTCAGCAAGAGAATGGATAAAAAACCACTATTATCTGCCGTTTGATATATCGGAGCTTGCGGACGCTCTCGGTTATCACGCCGATTACCTTTCCTCTGTTTTCAAGCGCAGCATGGGCGTTTCAGTTGTCAGATACACGAATCAGCTTCGGATAAAAACCGCAAAAACCCTGCTGTCAAATTACGGAGTTACAATAAAAGAAGCCGCATTTTCCTGCGGCTTCTCAGATGAAAAATACTTTATGAAGGTGTTCAAGGAAATGGAGGGCATGACGCCTACTCAGTACAAGAACTCATTCGGAAGAAAAAACATCAATTAAGCTTCTTCCTTGTAAAATAAACCGTGTATTTCTCGTCGGTTATATCGTAGAGCGGAATAAAATCGAAATTCTCAGGCTGGTTTACTGTTCTGTAAACGCTCTGCTGCCACGGGAATGTGCTGTATGTATGCTCGGTGACGTATGCAAGGGCGCTTTCAGGAGCGTCGGTTTCGGTGTAAATTCCGCAGTCCTTTTCGCAAAGTCCCGCAAGAACAACAGGTCCATCTGCAAACGCGGTGAGTTGAGGCATATCGGGCAGAGATGACGTTGTAAGAGCCGCAGGGAGATAGACATTTACCGTATTGTTTTCCCATGTGCGGTCTATATCAACAAACCCGTTATTTGCATTAGTCTGCACTTCCGTGCCGTTGACTGAGATAATCGGCTGTCCCTTAACCCATTCCGGAATACGGAGCGACAGCGTGAACCTTTCAGGACTGTTCGCTCTGACGTTCAGCTTTATATACCATCTTGACATTCTGCTGTCATCGTGTTCATCAAAGGCAGCGCCGTCATTGTAATACTTCATGTCAACGCTTTGCGTAACCGTAACGTTTTCACTGCGTTTGTATTCGGAATTGATATACTGCGCAACAATAAGGCGGCTGCCGTCCTCATACCAGCAAAGCTGGGGATATATTGTGTGAGCCTGTACGGTTGTGCCGTGGCAGCACCAGAAATCGCGGGTTTTGCTTCCCCATTTTTTGGCGCTTCCCGCCTTCATCGGGAGGAAATAAGCAGGCATTCCCGTAAATTTGTTCTGCTGCGCAAGGAAGCCGTTGTAGAGATTTCTCTCAATATAATCAAGATATTCGCTGCCGCCTGTAAAGCGGAAAAGATAGTCTGCAAGGCGGGTCATGTTGTATACGGTGCAAAATTCCTGAGTGCGTTCGCCGATGAACATTCCAAGCTTATGCGGCGGAATCCAGAATTCGCCCGAATTCTGACCGCCTGTGCAGAATGCTTCTCTGTCGGTAACTGCGCATTTCCAGAAGCGCTTAACAAGGTCAAGCCACTTTTCATCGCCTGTTGCCTCGTACATTTTCGCAGCGCCGTGCGCCCAAGGGATACTTGCATTTGCATGGCAGTTTGAAAGCGGGTCGCCGTTATTGTCAAGCTTTCCGAAAATGGACGGGTGGGAATATTTTTCCGCAAGGGTCAGATATTTTTCAGCGTCCGTAAGCTGATAAAGTCCCGCCCATACTTCAAGCATACCGCCTTCCTCGCCGCTGTAAACAGCGTGCGGGTTTACCTTTTCCATTTTTTCCGTCCAGTCAATATACCAGTCGGCGGCGCTGTCAAGAATAGCGAGCGCCTTTTCGTTTTTTGCATACATTGCGCTGTGATAAAGTCCAAGCAGGGTCTTGTGCAGAGTGTACTGCGGCGACCAGATATATTCGTTTTTCTCTAACTTTTCAAAGTATTTTTCGGGAATGGAGCCTATCCATCTTCCGCCGTTCAGCTTCTGGCAGCGTTCCAGTTCGTCAATTATAATGTCAAGCTTTGCCTTTAGCTCACGGTCGTTATTTTGCGCAACGAGCATTGAGGCGGCGGAGAGCCAGTGTCCGAGAAAGTGCCCGCGAAGCTGGCAGGTTGGCGATTCCCAGCCAAGGTGCATTTCGGTTACGTCCCTGTCTGTGCGTATGCCTGCTTCAAGGTAGAAGTTCTGTAACAGATCCTCGGTTTTAAGCTCCATAAGGTAGGCTCTGTTTATGTCGGCGCGTTCCTTGAAAAGTCCGGGAAGAAGATGTGCGCTTTCGATATTTATACTTGTTGGCATAAGATTTACCTCCGTGTTATCGTTTATGAGTACATTATACAGCATTGTTTCTGATATGTCAGTAGACAAACACGAATAAAAGGTGGAAAATTCTTATATAGTGTGTAATAGCAGAATGGATAAACGGCAATCTGTTACGCTTGTATATGAGGTAATTTTTTTTGTGGTTTTTAGATTTATGTGAAGAATAGATAAATCTAAATTAAGATCATGGCACTGTTGTGTTCAGCAAGCTTCAAAATTCAATCTCTGAAATAAATATCCCTGAAATAGACCTTATCTATAAACTCATTTAACTCCTCTGAGAAACGGTTTACAGCAATTACGTCCGATTTTTCTGCAAATTCCTGAAATGAATGAATAACCTTAAATTCGTTGAATTCATCGGCTTTTATTGTGGGTTCATAAATTATAACGTCTGCACCCGCCTTTTTTAAACGAGTCATAATTCCTTGAATTGCGCTCTGTCTGAAATTATCGGAGCCTGACTTCATTATCAATCTATAAATACCTACCGTTGTCTGATTTTCGGGCTTGTTTGTTTTTTCAAGTATTCGTCTTGTAACAACGTCTTTTCTGGTATTGTTTGATTCAACAATAGCCTTAATCAGATTTTGCGGTATGTCCTTATAGTTGGCGAGCAGTTGCTTTGTATCCTTTGGCAGACAGTATCCGCCGTATCCGAAAGAAGGATTGTTGTAATGAGAGCCTATTCTTGGGTCAAGGCAGACTCCATCAATGATTTCCTTTGAATTGAGTCCGTTCAGCTCAGCATAAGTGTCAAGCTCATTAAAGTAGCTTACTCGTAAAGCAAGGTATGTATTAGCAAAAAGTTTTACTGCTTCCGCTTCCGTTGAATTTATGAAAAGGGTAGGGATATTTTTTTTAATAGCACCCTCCTGCAAAAGGCTGGCAAATTTGTGAGCAGCGTCCTCGATTTTCTTATTTCCCTTTATTATTCCGACAATTATTCTTGACGGATACAGATTATCATAGAGAGCTCGTCCTTCTCTTAAAAATTCGGGGCTGAATATAATGTTATCTGTGTGATATTTTTCTCTCATTTCAGCCGTAAATCCAACCGGAACAGTGGATTTAACAATTATTATCGCATCAGGATTAGCGTCGGTTACCTGCTGTATTACAGATTCCACCGATGAAGTGTCAAAATAATTTCTCTCATCGTCATAATTTGTAGGCGTTGAAATTATCACGAATTCAGAATCCTTGTACGCTTTTTCTGCGTCAAGAGTTGCGGTAAAATCAAGCTCACTTAAAGCTAGATATTCTTCTATTTCCTTGTCAACAATAGGGGACTTGCGCTCGTTTAGCATTTTTACCTTTTCGGGAATAATGTCAACAGCATAAACTTTGTTGTGCTGAGCAAGGACTATAGCGTTTGATAGGCCGACATAGCCGGTGCCGGTAATTGTAATCGTCATGTTTAGTCACCTTGAGATAAATGAAACCTTCAATAATGGGTTTAAAATCTTTTTGTCCTTAGATATTATGTATAAATCATATTGGTAATTTTATAATTTGTCATCAACACAAAATTCAACATTCATAAATTCATTTCGGTTAGTGTTAATTGCCAGCGACATATCAAGCCCCGAAGGTTTCTTGTCGTTGATTATAATACGCTCTCCATACGGAGTATTGAAAATGATATGATTGTAACGTATGTTATTTTTGTTTAAAAAATCGATAGTGAGTTGTTTATATTCGTCTGTGCGGGAGGTTAAAAAAATAATCATATCAGATTCGGGAATTGACGATAGGAATTCAATTGCTCCGTCAAGCAGGGAATCATATCCGTCTGTTTTATATCCGTTATGCTTAACAATAGTGCCGTCAATGTCGAATATCCAAGTGTGACCCAGTGGAGATATTTTTATTTCGCTCATTATCATACCTCGATTATACCAGTTGCTTTCCGATAGCACCGCCTGGGTGATTAGGTTTAAAGTCGCTGGTAAGCGACAGATTCATTCGCTCGGCAAGGTGCATGACAAGTGATTGCAGAACAATAAGATTGAGTATGGTTGAATTATTCGGCATTATGTTCCAAAGATCGCCCTCGTGCTCTAAGTCGATTACAAGCGATTTGATACGCTCACTCAGCACACTGTGCCTTGTAAAAGTAATAAGCCATAGATTCACGTTATTGCGCTGCATAAGCAAATCAGCTAGGTATACCGATTCGGATGTCGCTCCGCTTTTTGTAAGCAATATTACAGTATCCCCGTCCTTAACCATTCCCATATCGCCGTGAACGGCATTGCTTGTATGCAAAAAGCTTGCATTAAGTCCCAATGAAAGCATGGACCCTGTAAATTTTTCACACACAGGGACATTTTTGCCAAGACCTGAAGTAATTATTTTATGACCGCTCTTTAATGTCTTTTCACATTCGTCAAGAAGCTGCTGATATATTTTATCATCGATGCTTCGGCAGCTTTTTGTAAGAATGTTCAATGTATTGTCAAACGAAAGATTAACGGCTTTAGTATCTTCTTTTTTTACTCCGGCAGTTGATTTTGCAAGTACGTCGTCGAGATAAAGCAGTCCGTTATAGAATGCTCCGCAAATTGAATCATAGTCTTCCCATGCATATGTAGTAAGCGAAAGCCATATTATTGAATGAATCAATTTTATATCATTGGGATTCACATCATTCCCCAGCAGCTCAAAAAAGTAGCTTTCTGTTTTTTCCCACCCGTTTGATTGTATTTCAAGTTCAACAGAATTATCCTTTATCTCCAGTGAAAAATTCTTAAGGTTAAATTGGTCATAGTTTCCGACAATAGAATAATAAATTTTTGCCCAATCGTAGTTAGGATCTCCGTATAATTCAGTAAATCCAAAATATCCCCTTGGATCAATAAACAATGGCTCCATCTTTTCGTTTAACATCATATTGGAAAACGTATTATCGCCGTGTATAAACTCAAAATGCTTGCATCTGTAATTGCATATCAGCTCTTCAAGCTCATCTTTATGAAAAAAAACATTTCTGCATGGTTTGCCGTTGATAACAATGTATTCCTTATCGGCAAAAGGAATCATATCCCTGATTTTATTGAGCCTGTCAAAGGTTTTGTTAAAATATGCTTCTTTTATACTAAAGTAATCGGCAGGAACACTGCCAAGTGCGTGCAGATTTCTCAATGAATTTACTAATTTTTCAATTACCTTTTTTTGCTCGTCAACAGTAAAGTTGTATTCAAAAATGTTTGCTCCGTTCACTTTTTTCATTACAAGCGGTTCAAATGAAAAAATATCGGGAATTGCATCAAATCCTTTATCAACTGCCGCTTTATACCATGCAACTTCGCGCACCGCAAGCATTTTACCCTGTTTGTCAATACCCCTCTTTGTGATAAGGTCTCCGTTTACTTCCAGACTGTTAAACGGACGGCAGTTGCTGCCGGTACGTTTTTCCGTAATTTTATTATATTCGGATAAGAGTCCGTATTCCTTTGTTTTATATAGCGGAACAGGATTAAATTTCATACTTGATTCTGAAAACCATCTGACAAGTTCACCGGATTCAGGCGCATTTGAAAGTGCTTCCTTATTTTTAAATATAAAAAGACCTGCAACTCCGTATTCGGAAGATGGTATTTCTTTAAATTCTCCGTTAATATAACTCCACCGACAGGTAAAGTCTTTGGATATACCAATATAGTTATCCTCATTACAAGGGAGTTCAAAATCGTCGGAAAGAACTAAATCAGACCAAATCAGCATAAACGGACTATCGTCAGGAACAAGCGAAATACTGTCCTGAATACCCGCGCAAGTTCCTGTTTTACCTTTTCCGTCTACAATTAAATACTTGACGTCGGCAAAAGCTTCAAGATATTTTTTCATTACGTCCTTTTTATAATCGGATATAATTATAAATTTCTTATCCGGAAATTTGCGGAAAAGATGAAATATCATAGGGAGGTTGTTTATAGGAACAAGCGCTTTAGGCTTATTTCGTGTCAAAAACTGAAGACGAGTTCCTTTTCCTCCGGCTTGTACAATTATTGTATTTATTTCCAATTTAATTCGCTCCTTTTTAAATAAAAGACTCTTCGACAGCTTTTGTTATATCATTATAACTATTTTCAATTTCATCTTTTTTTACAAGAATATATGTAATTGAGCCCTTTTTTGTAATCGAATTATTTAAATTTCTGTTTTTTGCAAACTGAATATCCCTTTCGTTGTTAAGTAAAGAAAGGATAATCGTCGGGCTGTTCAGCTTAAGCCACACGAAAAGGTCAATAAGTCCGGATTGGATTCCGATTACTTTGCATCCTTTCTTAACCAATCCACAAATTACGTCGATTGGAACAAAGAGTCCGGATGTACCGTCTAATTCTTTTTCGTTTTTTCCGATGTTTGTATAAATATCAAAATCGTGCAATTTGAGAAATTCTATTATTTTTGCCCAGTATTCTGCTCCTAAAAGGCTGCTTGACTGTGCCATCGGACAAAGTATAATGGTTTTTTTAACGTTTATTTTTAAATCGTCAATAATCTTTGAAGCAGCATCAAGCGAGCCTTGCGGCAACGACAGAGAATCTAATCTGTCGCACCCTATATTTTTAGGAAGATTAAACTGATAAGCAAATGTGCCGATTTGGTATAGATTAAATTTAAGCATATTATTTTGAGAATCTTCGTCCGGAAACAGGTTGGGGTGTGTTTTGCAGTTTGATGCTGCATACAGTTCTAAATTGTTCAGTTCAGCTTTGCTTAGCTGAATAATTTCATCTACCGCATCACACATTCTCACAACGCCGCTGAGTAATGGGGTTGTGATTATAACCAGTTTTTTTACGCATCTTTTTTTCGGAAATGCTTTTATATTTATATTATTTGAATGTGCGTCCATGAAATGGTATGGTTTATCTTCAGAATAATATTCTTTATACGCTTTAAAAACAGAGCAATTTCTTGCGGCATCACCAATATGGCGGTTAATTACTACATACGTTGTACAGTTGTCGTTTGTACAGATTTTGTCTGCAATGCGTTTGCCTTTTTGCAGATTTAACAAATTTAAGCAAAACTTATCTTCATCGCTTTCTATACGGCGAGTGTTTTCTTCACTGAGATATTCTGTTAAGCAAATTTTTCCTAAATTCAAACCAATGTTTGAACATTTATAGATTTCTCCTGTGTATATTCGTAATTCAAGTCCGCTTGTATCAATGTTTGTTTTAAATCTGAAATTTAAAGGTTGGTCAACTCTACCGGTTTTTGCATATTGAAAATAACCGATATTTACATCTCTTATTAAAATTGTAACAATTGAGGTTTCTCCGCAGGTTAAGGAAATATCCGATATTTCCAGCTCGTATATTGTGTTTGGCTTTAGATTTTTATAGATAACATAATGATTATGAATATAGTCTTTAGGTGGTATCTGAAGATTTTCGTCCTCAAATAAGACTTTTTTTACACTTTTTACAGAAAAATCGGAAATGTCAGTAATTAGCTTTTTGCTTTTGTTTTCCTGAATTTCTTTAGATGAAAAAATCTCAAATCTTTCATGCCATAATTCGCTTACCGCTGCAAAAAGCTCTTTGTTTTCATTTACATTAAAGTCGGGGTCAGTAAGCATAAGTATAAAGTGCATAAGCGCTTTATACTCCTGTGCGTTGTGCGGATTCTTCGAATTAGCGTCATACAGCCATGTAATGATGTTTTCTTTAACCTGATTTAAACCGAATTTAATTTCTAGATTGCATTTTTTGCTGAATTCGCTTATCTGTATCATGTCTATTTCTGCTTGAATATTTTCAAGAAGAACAAATTTTGTTTTATCGGCAGATATAATTGATGTATATAAGCAGTTTCTGTTATGCGGGTCTTCTTCGTTAAAATCAATTCCCGTGTTTTTAGTAAAATTATCAGACGGATAAAGAGGTAAGCTTATCTGTGGATTTATCGCCAAAACCGTGCAGCCGGGAATACGGCAGCCACAGTATAATGCTGCATATCCGCCGGCGCTTGAGCTTAACAGAATAATATCTTCATTTCTTTTGTTAAGCGCTTTTGCAGCGCCTATGATTACTTCGGTCAAATAATCTAAATAGTTTTCCGATTTATTTCCGTAATACCATCCTACGCTTAAATTGGGATACTTCTTATACATAGGGTCAGCAATATTTATCATTGAACCATCTAATAAATTATAATAAGAAAATCTGTTAAAATAAGGAATAATGCAGTTTGGGTTTGGCCTTCCACCGTTTAAAATTACATAAAGCTTTCTCTCATCTTTATAATTAAAGCAGCAATCAAATTCTATGCCATTGCTTACAACGGCAAATCTTCCGTTCGGAATGCTATTTAATTCGCTTACATTGAATTTTAAATTCGTTTCTTCCAAAATATCACTATTATGACCGTAAACGGAATTTCGGCGGTTGGATACCTCGTGCAAGAAACTGTCATAATCCGAATAAGCTATATCGTCATAGTTTATTAAATTTATCATTTATTTCCTCCGCAAACGCTGCGTATTTTTCTCGGTATCCATGTCACAAATCGACCTATTTTGAAAGACAACGATTTTCTTACCTGAATCAATTCATTAAGGTATTCATCTCTTTGGCATTTAATAAGAGCAATATCATTATTATCATTGTTCAAAATTGTTTTTTCGTCAAGATCGGCGCTATTATTGAGCCATTTTGATGAGATAATGGTTAAAAGGCTCTTGTTCTCTTCAGATAATCTCAGACGCTCGTTTCTGTTCCATTCAAGCTTTTCTGTTAGTGCGCGATTTTCGTTTGTTAATTTTTCGATTTGTTGTCTGTTAGAGGCAAACGATATAATCTTGTATGAGTTTTTGCAAATAATCTCAGTAAGGAAAGGACTGCTTGTAGCGTATTCCCAAAACTCAAATGCATTTTTTCTGTCAGGACTGTTCCATGCCTTTACGCCGCTTGTAAAATGAAGGATTTTATGGTTATAGATTACCTCGTTGTATTTTGACAGCAAATCATCAGAAACGGTTATTTTATCTTCTCTTGAAGGATCGATAATATTATAATACCACTGGAAATTCCATCCCATGTCCAAGTAATATATTTTCCCGCTGCATGTTAAATTAAGTATATCCTGGTCAGGGCAAACGTATTGGCTGTTTTGGCTGATTAGACTGAAGCACTTATCCTTTATATAATTATTTCTAAATTCATTACAATTGAAAATTAGGATACCTGAATTTATGTATTCATTTACATTCAACTTCAGCTGGTTTGAAATATACCTTGACATTTGCTCTGAGGAAATATTGCTGACTCCGCCGAGAACGCTATTTCCAATTTCGATATTGAACATATTTGCAATATCATCTTTTATAATTATGTCGCAATCAAGATACACAACTTTTTTAAACGGGCGGAATATCTCCGGAATGAGTATTCTGTAATACATCTCTTTTGAGTAATGAGCCCGAGAATATAGATCTTTTGTTTCTTTTTCTATTCTTGCGCTCACATTTACAAAGTTTATTGAAACATTGTTTTGCGCCATTTTACTGATTGTTGAGATGTATCTTTCTTCCAGCTCGGAGTATAAAATATATACCCGATACATATTAGAGATATTTGTATTGGCAATAAGAGATTGAATAGCTACTGCCATATATGGAGCATAGTTATTGTTAGTAGCAAATACAACCGGAATGCAGTTTTCTGTATCTATTTCGTGCAAATTGCAGAGTATCTCAATTTCAGAATACCACCACTCGTTATTGCAGCTTCCCAATACTTGGTTTATTTCGTCCTTAGTTTTAAAAAAGAATTCTTCAACCTGCTTCGATATAGCGCTGCTGTAACCGACTTTATGGTAGAAACTTAATATATCAAGTATAGAGGTTTTAGTAAAAATCTTTTTGCTTTCATCGCTTATTCGGCCGTATATTTTTTCTCTTGTATTATAATAAGCGTCAAAGTGGCAGTCAAAATGCTGGAATCTTGCTTGACCTACTAAGGATTTACTGTTGTTTATTCTGTAATTTATTAAAAAATCATTCACAAAGGCAATTTTGGAAGCTTGCGTCATTGAATCAAAATAGAACGTTCTGTCGTTTGCACAAACTAATTTATCGAATCTGATGTTATTTCTTTTCACAAAATTCGAATCATAGAGCTTGTTCCATGGCACTACCGAAGTATTGAAGAAGTATTTTCTTTCCTCCTCAAAATGCTTTGTTGTACCGGTTGGATAAGTAAAAAGAATGGGCTTAGATATTTCTTTTGTGACGTTATCGTATTTATTGTATAAACAAATACAAAAATCCGCTTTGCTTTCCTTCATGCAATTGTACATTTTGGAATATGCGTCAGGCTCAACCCAATCGTCTGCGTCTAAAAAGTGAAGGTATTTTCCTTTTGCAACATCTATTCCGATGTTTCTTGATTCGCCGGCACCTTTGTTTGTGTCGTTGGATATTACAGTAATTCTTTTGTCGTTTTCAGCGTATTCGTTTAATATTTCGAGCGAATTATCTGTGGAACAATCATCAATGCATATAATTTCAAGCAGGTCTATTCCTTGCTGATTCAAAACGCTGTCTAAACACTCTCTTAGAAAATCAGCGGCATTATACACAGGTATTATGGTGGATATTGCTACGGTTTTTTGGTTTTGCAGATGTAATTTATTATTTGAGTTAGTTCTTTTCATTTTTTTCCTCACATTTTATAATTCATTTTTTCAGCATTATATGGTATCAGATTAAAATAATATGCCGATTCATTGTAGATTAGCGAATACTTTTTTTAAATTCTGATAATACTTTTTTTCTCCGCAGCTTTTTTTAAATCTGTATGCAGATACTGCTCCCATTTCCTTGAGCCTATCCGCATTTCTGATCATATCCTCCATTGCATTTCTCAGTGAACTGACGCTGCCGGTTTTTACTATAAAGCCGTTATATTCATCAACAATATATTTTGCTCCCACGTTTTCCGTAACGATAAGAGCCTTGCCGCACATTGCTCCTTCAAGTGCCGAAAGTGAGCAAGATTCATCAAAGGAAGGGACAACGGAAACGTTGACTCTTTTTATGAGCTTTATCATTTCGCTGCGGTCGCTGATTTCCCCGTGAAATACAACGCCGTATGAATTGAAATTGATGTCCTGCCAATAATCATGTGACCAGTCGGGAGTTCTGCCCGCAATATGAAGTACAGCCTTGCTTTTCAAGGCTTTATCAATTCCATTGAACGCTTCAAGAGCAATTTTTATGCCTTTGCGTTCCTCGATAGTTGCGGCAATAAGAAAATGCACCCTTCCGTCTGAAACCACGTTTGCTGACGGTCGGAAAAATCTTGGCTTTATAAGGAAATTATGTACAATCCATAAATTTGAGGGCGTGTAATTAGCTGAAATAAATTTATATGCGTATTCGCTCACGCAAACCACATTTCGTATATTGTTGACATATTCGTCTGAAATATTGCAGCTTGACATTATAAACGGCAGATTTTCCGCTTCCCTTATGTACAGCAGAACAGGCATTTTATTCTGCATAAGATATGCGCTTTTGGCGCAGAAAACGGTGTTGCAAATAAGCAGATCGTAATTTTGGCTGAATAAGGTTCTCTGTTGCTCCGTTGCTGTAAGCACGGTGAAATTATTAACCTTGAAGCCTTTGCTCTTGTATTCCGATTCAAAAATGCCATTTTCAAGGGTATATACGGTAACTGAATGTCCTCTTTTTTTCAGCGTTGACGCAATATTAAGCAAGCTGTTTGGAGCGCCTGTGTATGTCATTTCGTGTGACAAAAGCGCAATTCTTTTAAATTTCATTTTATGCTTTCTCTGTTTAGTTTTTTTTAGTTTTTATCAGCGCCGCCCCAATAACCTTATCCATATCATAATACTTATACTCTCCGAGCCTGCCGCCGAAAATCACATTTTCCTCGGCATCGGCAAGCTTTTTGTATTCGGCGTAAAGAGCGCTGTTCTTTTCATCGTTCACCGGGTAATACGGCTCGTCGCCGGGTTTTCACTCGGAGCTGTATTCACGGCTGATAACCGTTTTGGGCAGGTTGCTGCCGTTTTCGTCCTTGCCAAATTCAAACCACTTATGCTCAATAATTCGCGTCCACGGGGTTTCACTGTCCGTATAGTTTACAACAGCGTTGCCTTGGAAATTAGGCTTATCGAGCAGTTCGTTTTCAAATCTTACCGAACGGTATTCAAGATAACCCAGCTTGTAGCTGAAATATGCGTCAATCGGTCCGGTGTAAACAACCTTTTCGGCAAGATTGTCAAGCTCGCTTTTGCTTGCAAGATAGTCAATGTTCAGGCGGACGTCAATTCCGTCAAGCATATTCTCAATCATTTTGGTATATCCGCCGACAGGGATTCCCTGATAAAGCGCGTTGAAGTAGTTGTTATCAAAGGTAAGACGTACAGGCAGACGCTTTATTATAAAGCTTGGAAGCTCGCTGCAGGAGCGTCCCCACTGCTTCTCGGTGTATCCCTTAATCAGCTTTTCATAAATATCCCTGCCGACCAAAGAAATTGCCTGCTCCTCAAGATTTTTAGGCTCGCCCTTTATTTCGCCGCGCTGTTCATCAATTTTCGCCTGCGCCTTTTCGGGAGTTGCAACGCCCCACATCTTGTTGAAGGTGTACATATTGAATGGCAGGGAATAAAGCTCGCCCTTGTAGTTTGCAACAGGACTGTTTGTGAATCTGTTGAATACAGCGAATTGGTTTACATAATCCCACACTTTTTTGTCGTTGGTGTGGAAAATATGAGCGCCGTACTTGTGTACATTTATGCCTTCCACCTTTTCGGTATAAATGTTTCCAGCAATATTGGGGCGTTGTCAATTACAAGAACCGACTTTCCCGCCTTTTTTGCCTCATGGGCGAATACTACACCGTAAAGTCCGCTTCCCACCACTAAATAATCGTACATTTTTCTCCTTTCGGCGGCATATCCTGCAATTTCAGAAACAGCCCTTGTAGGATTATAACTATAACGTTTCCGTTATTTGTAAAACAATTATATTCTATCATTAAACAAAAATTTTGTCAATGTTTTGACATTAGATTTATTCGTTGGATTTAACGAAAATATGCGTTTATTAAGCGGTTTTTTGTACTGTCATACATTGATAAAAAGTCTATGCGGGCAATCATGAAAAAGGGGTTGAAAATCTGATAAATGCAGCCGAGTAATTAGAAACGCTGCCGTCAGCAATTTAACTCTTGTTATCAAATTGACAAAAACAAGGGATAGAAGTATAATATAGAAAAATGAACGGAAAGGGATTTTATGAATATTACAGTTTATCTTGGCGCAAACGACGGCAACGAGCCTGCGCTTGCCAATGCGGTGAGAGAGCTTGGCACATGGATTGGCGAAAGCGGAAATCGGCTTGTGTACGGCGGCTCCAAAACGGGATTGATGGGAATACTTGCAAAAAGCGTACTCAATGCAGGCGGAGAAGTTACAGGCGTTGAACCGCAGTTTTTTATTGAGCAGGAGTTCCAGTTAGAGGGGCTGACCGAGCTTATTGTCACTAAAAATATGGCTGAACGAAAGACGAAAATGATTGAACTCGGAGATGCGTTTATTGCTTTTCCCGGCGGCACGGGAACCCTTGAGGAAATTGCAGAGGTCATGTCTATGGTGTCCTTGAAACACATTAACGCACCGTGTATTCTGTACAATCTGAACGGATACTACGAAGGTCTGAGAACGCTGCTTGTTCACATGATTGAAAAGGGGCTTTCGTCCGAAGAAAGACAGCAGGGAATATACTTTGCAGATGATTTAGATGAAATCAAAAGAATTATTTTGAAGCAGCATTCCGGCATAATGCAATGAAAAAACTTCATAAAAAGAAAAAGGCGGAACTTAATTCCGCCTTTTTCTATTGTTAATTATGCGTTTTCCTTAGCGTAGTATTCAACTAAGCCGCAGAGGTCTTCATACTTCTTCTTGGAGTTTGCAACTGCCTTATCAAACAGAACATTTGCTCTTTCAGGGTTAGCACGCATGAGGGAGTTGTAACGAACTTCTCTCATCATGAATTCCTTGTAATCGCCTGTTGGAGCCTTGCTGTCTAATGTGAATGGGTTTGTTCCCTCAGGAGCAGCAGGGTTGAATCTGAACAGATGCCAGTAACCTGCCTGTACAGCTTCCTTTTCAACCTTCTGAGCGATTGTTAAGCCGCCCTTGATACCGTGGTTGATACATGGAGCGTAAGCGATGATTAAGGATGGACCATCGTAAGCTTCAGCTTCTGCAATTGCCTTGATGCACTGGTTCATGTCTGCGCCCATAGAAATCTGAGCAACATATACATAACCGTACTTCATAGCGATGCCTGCAAGATCCTTCTTCTTAACATCCTTGCCGCCTGCTGCGAACTGTGCAACAGCGCCGATGTTTGTAGCCTTGGAAGCCTGTCCGCCTGTGTTGGAGTAAACTTCTGTATCGAATACGAAGATGTTTACGTTCTTGCCGGAAGCAAGTACATGGTCAACACCGCCGTAACCGATGTCGTATGCCCAGCCGTCGCCGCCGAAGATCCAGTTGGACTTCTTGGACAGATAGCTCTTGAGCTTGAGGACTTCAGCCTTTTCAGCGCTTTCGCATGGGCAAGCCTCGATAGCGTCGATAACAGCCTTAGCAGCTGCGCTGTTTGTCTTGCCGTCGTTAGCTGTTTCGAAGTAAGCGTCGATCTTAGCCTTAAGCTCGTCGCCTGCGTTTTCAGCAAGAACCTTTAACTTGGACTGTGCTCTGCCGCGGAGTGTATCCTGAGCAAGGAACATACCAAGACCAAATTCTGCGTTATCTTCGAACAGGGAGTTAGCCCAAGCAGGACCGTGACCTTCCTTGTTTACTGTGTATGGAGTTGATGGTGCAGAACCGCCCCAGATTGAAGAACAGCCTGTTGCGTTAGCAATGTACATTCTGTCACCGAAGAGCTGTGTGATTAACTTAGCATAAGGAGTTTCACCGCAGCCTGCGCAAGCGCCGGAGAATTCGAGCAGCGGCTGCTTGAACTGTGAACCCTTAACTGTTGTTTCCTTGAACTTCTCGTGAACCTCAGGCTTATCGGAAACTGTAAGACCGTAAGCAAAGCCTTCCTGTTCAGCCATCTGAGAGTCGAGCGACTTCATAACGAGAGCCTTTTCCTTAGCCGGGCAGACCTGAGCGCAAACGCCGCAGCCTGTGCAGTCCAGAACGGAAACTGTCATGCCGTACTTGTAGCCGGGCAGACCTGTTGCGTCCTTTGTCTTCATGCTTGCAGGAGCCTTAGCAGCTTCGTCAGCGTTGAGGATTACCGGACGGATAACAGCGTGCGGACATACCATTGAGCACTGGTTGCACTGGATACACTTTGTAACATCCCACTCAGGAACGTCAACAGCGATACCGCGCTTTTCGTAAGCGGCAGAACCCTGTGGGAATGTACCGTCAGCCATGCCAACGAATGTAGAAACCGGAAGCTTGTCGCCTCTCTGAGCGTTTACAGGAATCTGAATCTTGTTTACATAGTCAACAAGATCCTTTCTGTCGCCTGTTGCAACGTGTACAGGTAATTCGCCTGTGCAGTTAGCCCATTCAGCAGGAACGTCAACCTTAACAACCTTGCCTGCGCCCATTTCGATTGCCTTGTAGTTCATGTTTACGATGTCGTCGCCCTTCTTAGCGAATGACTTGTAAGCAGCCTGCTTCATGTATTCAACAGCCTGGTCGGCAGGAATGATGTTAGCAATTGAGAAGAATGCGGACTGGAGGATTGTGTTTGTCTTGTTGCCAAGACCGATTTCCTTAGCAACGCTGATAGCGTCGATGATGTAGAAGTTGATGTTGTTCTTAGCAATGTAAGCCTTTACAGGAGCAGGGAGCTTTTCGTCAAGCTCGTCAACTGTCCACTGGCAGTTCAGTAAGAACGAGCCGCCCGGAATTACGTCTTCAACCATGTCATACTTGTCAATGTATGATGGGTTATGACAGGCAACAAAGTTTGCCTTGTTTACAAAGTACGTTGACTTGATTGGCGACTTACCGAAACGTAAGTGAGAAATTGTAACACCGCCGGACTTCTTGGAGTCGTATGCAAAGTAAGCCTGAGCGTACATATCTGTATGGTCGCCGATGATCTTGATAGAGTTCTTGTTAGCACCGACTGTACCGTCAGAACCAAGACCCCAGAACTTGCAGCAGGTTGTGCCTTCAGGAGCTGTGTTAGGATTCTCTTCGATAGGAAGTGAAAGACCTGTTACATCGTCTTCGATACCGATTGTGAATCTTGGCTTTGTTTCGTTCTTGTAAACTGCAAGGATCTGTGCAGGGTTGCAGTCCTTTGAACCTAAACCGTAACGGCCTGTGAATACAGGAACATCCTGGAACTTGCCTTCCTGCTTTAATGCAGCTACAACATCCAGATATAACGGTTCGCCGATTGAGCCAGGTTCCTTAGTTCTGTCAAGAACTGTAATCTTCTTAACTGTCGATGGGATAGCGTCAACGAAAGCAGATGTGCAGAACGGTCTGTACAGTCTAACCTTAACAAGACCAACCTTCTTGCCCTGCTTGAGCATATAGTCGATTGTTTCTTCGATTGTGTCGTTTACTGAACCCATTGCAACGATAACCTGTTCAGCGTCTGGAGCGCCGTAGTAGTTGAACAGCTTATAATCTGTACCGATTTCAGCGTTGACCTTGTTCATGTACTCTGTAACAACTTCAGGAATAGCGTTGTAGTAAGAGTTAGAAGCTTCTCTTGCCTGGAAGAAAATATCAGGGTTCTGAGCTGTGCCGTGGAGAACAGGCTTTTCAGGATTTAAAGCTCTGTCACGGAATGCCTGAACTGCGTCCATATCAACCATCTTAGCAAGTGTGTCGTAGTCCCAAACCTCAATCTTCTGGATTTCGTGAGATGTTCTGAAACCGTCGAAGAAGTGTAAGAACGGTACGCGGCCCTTGATTGTTGAAAGGTGAGCAACTGCGCCTAAGTCCATAACTTCCTGCGGGTTTGTGGAGCAGAGCATTGCGTAACCTGTCTGACGACAAGCATAAATATCGCTGTGGTCGCCGAAAATTGAAAGTGCGTGTGTAGCAAGAGCACGAGCGGAAACGTGCATAACGCTCGGTAAAAGCTCGCCGGCGATCTTGTACATATTAGGGATCATCAGAAGTAAGCCCTGAGATGCTGTGTAGGTAGTTGTGAGAGCGCCTGCTGACAGTGAGCCGTGAACAGCGCCTGCTGCACCTGCTTCTGACTGCATTTCTACAACCTTAACTTCCTGACCGAAAATGTTCTTTCTTCCGGCAGTAGCCCATGAATCAGTTACTTCAGCCATAACTGATGACGGTGTAATCGGGTAAATCGCAGCTAAGTCAGTGAACGCGTAGGACACGTGACCGGCAGCGTTGTTACCATCCATTGTAAGTTTTTTTCTTGCCATTGGAATCTTCCTCCTTTATTTTGCATAAATACTCAAAATAATGAATTCATGCTGTTGAGATAATAATAGCACAAAACAGCTGATTTGTAAACAGTAATTGACAAATTTTTTTGAAGCTGCAAATTTTTTGTGTATTTATAAGGTATAAAAGTATTAAGAAATTATCGGGCAGGTATTGACATACTTGAAACGGTATGATATAATTGTCAAGTCAAATTCGGACAGCATTGTTCAACAGAACAATAAATCAAAAAAAGTTGAAGAAAATCGAAAAAAAGTATTGACAAATCTTTTTTGATGGTGTATAATATAAAAGCTGTCAGATGGCGCGGTAAAGTCGGGGCGTAGCTCAGTTTGGTAGAGTGCATGGTTTGGGACCATGATGCCGCAGGTTCGAGTCCTGTCGCCCCGACCATTACATTAGCTGGTGTAGCTCAGTTGGTAGAGCAGCTGATTTGTAATCAGCAGGTCGGGGGTTCGAGTCCGTCCACCAGCTCCATTTTTTTACCTAATTCAATATGTGTATGTGGGAGTGTTCCCGAGTGGCCAAAGGGGGCAGACTGTAAATCTGTTGCGTTTCGCTTCGGTGGTCCGAATCCACCCGCTCCCACCATTTAAATTTTAACTTAATAAAAGCTTTGTATAAGCTGGTGTAGCTCAGTTGGTAGAGCAGCTGATTTGTAATCAGCAGGTCGGGGGTTCGAGTCCGTCCACCAGCTCCATTTTTTTACCTAATTCAATATGTGTATGTGGGAGTGTTCCCGAGTGGCCAAAGGGGGCAGACTGTAAATCTGTTGCGTTTCGCTTCGGTGGTCCGAATCCACCCGCTCCCACCAAAAAGCACTTGCGTTGCAGGTGCTTTTTTTGTAACTGTTTTTAATTTAATAGTAATATAAACAGGAGGTCTTATGAAAAAAATAATTTCCATGCTGATTTTGTCCGCGCTTGCCGTTGTAAGCTTTTCCGCCTGTGATGATTTGGATGAATTTGATGAATATTACGACTCTGTTTGGGATGAAACTGATAATTACGAGTATGCAAGCGATAATAACGAAACCGAAGCGGTGTCTGAAATCACAGCAGAGCCCGAAGCAGGCGAAGATTCTGTGAGCGATGGCTATTATTTTACCGACTTCAGCAGCAGCTACGGTACAGCGGGAAAGCTGGAGGGAACAACAGTCATTGTTTCCATATTTGTCAATGACGCCACTACAAGCTGGGATTTCGAAGCTGATAGCGAAACAATTGAAAAGACGCTTACATATCTGAATACCGCAACCGAATGGGTGAGGCTGAATGCTGCAAAATACGGCTCGGACGTATCTTTTGTATGCGACTGGAAGTCGGATCCCGACCTGATGTATACGGCGGATTTTGATGAATCGCTGGTGCGCTTTGACAGCGATATGTATGACGTGCAGAGCGACTATGCCTACACAAGCACCGATATGGTTGGGCTGATAAACAGATATGAAGCGGATAATATTATTTTCTTCTACTTTTTTAATACCGATTATTCCTGCGACGTAAGGTCGTGGACTCTTTCGTACAGCGAAAGTTACCCTCTTTTCATTGAATTTACCAATGTTTTTGTAAAATTCGGCGGCGAATTTATAACAGAAACTGCCAGCTACGCTCACGAAATTCTTCACTCGTTCGGCGCGCCCGATTTTTACTATGCGGGTGATATAATACCGCAGGAATTTGTTGATTACTGCAATGAGGAGGGGCTTGACGACATAATGTTCAAGGTGAACGCCGGGGATTATGTGAGAATTTCGTTTACCGATTTGGACGCATATTATGTGGGAATCGGACCGCGTCCTGCGATGGCTGATGAATGGTCCCTCGGAAACAGCCAGTTTGGATATTAAGGAGCGGCTATGCCAACTAAAAAAGAGTATCTCGACTATGTGCTTGAACAGCTGTCGCTCCTTGACGGCATAGTTTACAAGCAGATGATGGGCGAATATATAATTTACTATCAGGGCAGAATTGCAGCGTATGTCTGCGATGACCGACTGCTGATAAAGCCTGTAAAAAGCGCCGTAAGGCTTATGCCTGACGCTGTTCTTGAACCGCCGTATGACAGGGCGAAGGGAATGCTGTTGTGCGATAGGACTGACGACAGGGAGTTTTTGAAAGCGCTGTTTGAGGAGATTTATCCTGAGCTTTCTGCTCCGAAAACAAAAAAGAAAATATGAAAAAGAACCGCACTGCAATGCGGTTCTTTAATTTGGCGGAGATGGTGGGATTCGAACCCACGGAACCGATTAAGGCTCAAACGATTTCGAGTTAGAGTCGCTATCCGGACTTTGAAGGAAAACGGCGGAAACTCACGGACAATGCGAGAGTTTGCAAAC
>CAKSIR010000023.1 GCA_934462775.1 uncultured Ruminiclostridium sp. | reverse complement strand
GCAAACTCGATTATGTATTCCGACTGCTTAATTCTGTCGTTTATGTCATCTGCTGTAATGTAATCGTGGTTTTCGATATGTCGCATAACAGCATTTGCTGTCTGTTCCCATGTAAATTCAATATGCTCAGTGCCGTTTTTTGCAAAAATGCTGAAATCAAGTCCATTGTCGGTATAACTTACAAAGGACACGCTACCATCGCCGTTGTGACCGCCTGTCCCATATTCGTTTTTTAGAAATTCAGCAAATTGGGCTGTGTTTGGTTTGTTGTTACGGAAATAATCAAAAATGCGAAATTTACCGTCAGCATATCCATTGCCACGCATTACCTCCTCATCAAGAAGCTCAGCGTATTTTTCAGAAACTGCTTCAGTAGCTGTTTCTTCAATTTCAGCGGCAGGCTCGTATGTAATGCCATATTCAGAAAGGGTATTATTTGCCTGCTGTATTTTCTCCTTGTCGTTTATGTCGGCATTATCTATTACCCACTTAGCGTCACTGATACGACTGTCAATATCCTCCTGCGTGATATAGCTGTTCTGAGCAGCCAGCCTTGAAATTCGGTTTGCGACCTCGCTCCACTTCATAGTAACCTTAGCGGATGGATCGGAAATTTCACCTTTGCTCAGAGCCAGACCTTTTGAGTCGTGCCAGGTATTGTAATCTCCACGGCCGATTCCGCCTATGCCATACTCATTTTTTAGAAAGTTTTCTTTTTCAGCTTCGGTGTGGGGTTTCCTGAAAAACTCGTTAATGCGGAATTTGCCACCCTGAACGTTGCTTCCGGAAAGAATAAGCTGGTCCTTTTCGTCCTCGGAAATAAAATACTTGTGATTTACTGCAAATGATGGGTCTGCCTTGAATTTTATACGCTCAAGCTGTAAATCTTTTAACCCATCAAGCATTTCGGGAAGTTTATGAAAATGAAAACGGAGTACATCGGGGTTTGTCTTGTACTGTCCTATAAGGTCTGTCATACCATCTATATACTTTTGTACTGTTGTTTCATCACGCAGCGCTTCAGCGATTCTGACGGTACTTACCTCAAATCCGCCCTTAAAGAAATCGGTGGGTATGAAATAATCAACCTCTACGTCCTGATGAAGATACCAAAGCTTTTCGGCAAGCTTTTTCTTTGTATATGGCTCAGCCGAGTCAAGGGTGTCCTGCGCCGTAAATTTTCCGTCGTTCAGCAGCTCTCCAATGCGTTCTGCTGCCTGCTCCCACGTTATTGTGGCGGCGGAATGGCTATGTGCGGTTTTTCCAAATGCAACAGTAATACCGTCTTTGTCATACCATGCGGATAAAACAGCAGTTCTGTTGCCGTTCTGATACTCAAATCCTTTTCCGCCAACGTCAAACTCCTTGCGCAGGAACTCCGCATTGCTTTCCGCACCCTTGTTTTTCTCAAACTGCGAAACTATACGCTCGATACTGTGACGCTCGTTGCTGCCTGACGTCAGCACATAATCAATCATATCCTGAGTAATTTCAGAATTTGTAATGCCTGTTTCTGATATTTCAATGTTGTCATCGAACAGGGAGAGCTGACCGAACTCGATTGTAGTATCTTCAATCTGCTTGCTTATCTTCCGTGTAACAGTATCTGTTTCGTCTGAAAGAGCTTTTGAAGTAAAAAGAAACGAGTCACCGTTAATTGACGTTGACCCGTTATTGTCATTTATTCTTCCTGTGGGAGCTGCCAGTGGTAAAGATCCCTGAAGTTCAGATGTGCCGTTGCTTTCACTACTTCCTCTATCAGCGCTGCCATTGTCTGCGTTTCCGCTTTCTCCGCCTCGATTTCTATCTCTGTCGGATTCAGACCGCTGCTTTTCAGGCTCTTTCTTGTTTTGTTTGCTGATTCCGTCGCTCTCTCCGCTATCTCTGTAAATATTCTCTCGCCTAATCCGCTCATATTCACTCCGTCGAGTATCCAGCTGTTGCGTTCTTCCAACATCTGAATTGCTTTGCGTTCCTTGATTGACTGGCTTTTCTTCTCCGGAGCGCTCATTTTCGGATAAAGAACTCCGTCCCTCTCCTCGTATTCCAGACCTTTGATTTCCTTCATTTTGAATGTTGACATATTCTTTCCTCCTCCGTAATGTGTGTTCAATTTCGA
This sequence comes from uncultured Ruminiclostridium sp., assembly GCA_934462775.1. Taxonomy (GTDB): domain Bacteria; phylum Bacillota; class Clostridia; order Oscillospirales; family Ruminococcaceae; genus Ruminiclostridium_E. The sequence goes on along the minus strand of CAKSIR010000023.1, from coordinate 20,013 downwards.
GCAATACTTCTTTTGCGATTTCTGATGAAATAGATCCTGCGGCTGTAAGCAGAACATCAGGTGTGATTTCCTCAACTGCGGAAAAATCAAAATCTACTCTTTTTGCACCGCAGCGGAACATTACGATTGCCATTGCGCTGTCTGCGACAATCTGTGAAAATTTCTCACTGTCAAAGTCAAATGCAGTTACTTTTTCGTTAATGTCTGCTGCATGGTTTTTAAGGGAATTCTGAAACATCTCGTTGATTACTGAATTGAGATTTTCGTGATTTGTACCATGCGTCTGATTGTACATTTCAAAGAAATATTTCTTTTCTTCCGTTTCAAATCTCCAGCTTGGTGCAATTGATTTACCCGAAGTCTGTGAAATATCAAAATAATATTTCAGTGTTGTGTCCGTTCTGTTCGTAAATGTGGCAATGCTGCGTTCGCCGCGATTAACGTGTCTGCCGAATTTCTTCCAGGTATCATAGGACGCAAGAGTTGTTGCGTTTTCTGCCTGCGCACCGATAAGAAATGCGTCAACAAACGGAATTTTGTAGTACTGCGAAATGTTTTTCAGAGTGTTTTCCCAAAGCTTGGGCTGATGAAGCTTGATTATTTCTTCATCGTAGATTTCTCGAACCTCTGTAATGCGGCTCATTTGTTTTACCTCCTTTATTATAACGCTTTAAAGTATAAAAGTCAAGCGTTATTTGCTTTTTTAAAATTTGTGATATATATATCACAATTTACTGCTAAGAGCATACTCAAGAAGCCTTCTTGAAATGTCCATGTGTTCATTGTGCTGAAAAGAATCCATGGGATACTGATTAGCTTCTTTTTTCATAGCTTCAGAGCAGAGAATAAGCTCGCGATTGCTAAGCTGAATAGGCTCGGACAGCTGTTCCGGATGTTTCATGTATACCGCCTCCTTTCAAATGAAGTAATATTTTTGTCTTTCAAAAAGAAAAATGAAATTTTTAAAACTTGAAAATTCATAAAAAAGACGCTATAAAAATTTAAGTTTATTTTTTTCTTTTGCAAGACAAAAGAGCATGGCGTTTTTATGTTTGCGCCACACCTTAATGGGTATTATAAAGCACCTTGATTTTAACCCCCACCAAAAACACGAAAAAAATCACATCAGCAACTCATCCAATTTACACAAATTCGTGAGCAAGGCGGCAAAATCCCTTATCGTAAAGCCGCCGTTATTCAGCGCGGCTTTAATTGTATTAAAAATTGCAGTTTTCTCAGAAATTTCACCATCTATGTATTGACATATTTCATAAAATGATGTATCATATAAATGATGTGAATTTACTTTTGAGGGCTTGCCTAATTGCAGTGGGTGGGCTCTCTTACTTTTTGCCTTTAGTCCTCGTCTAATCACACCGATACCAAACCAGAAAACGGTGTAGTGATTATCTGTAAACACATTTCGGTTGCTCTGAGAGCGGAACAGACGCTTTCTGAGCAGTTCTTTTTGAATCAATTGGTTGATTATCATAATAACGTCTGAACGCTTCATTTTAAGCGTTCTCGCCATATCGCTGTAGCTGTTCCAAGAGATCCCGCGCTCGGGTGAATATGCTTTGTACTGAAACAGCAGGACCGCTAATTCTTTATATGACAGCCCCATTTTAAAAAGCCTGCGCGGAAAGAAGAAAAAGCCATTATCTAACGAAAGCTCCTTAAGCACATACATATTACTTCCACACATATTATCGGCTTTTACAGTAGAGGTAATCGAAATAATCAATCCTTTGCGCAGTAAGGAAAAAATATTTCTTGATACAGCCTCAGTTGTTTTAAATCCACACGCCGCAGCTATTCTGTGCATAGACACTTTTTTAGAATTTGCGTGTATGGACGAGAGGTATGTATATATTGCAAGTTCCTTGAGCGTAAGACCAAGGGAAAAAATCTTATTACTTATCTTAATATTACTCATTTCGGTATCCTTTTCTAAAAATCCCTATAAATACGATTTTATTACTTTAAAGCATAAAAGTCAAGCTTTTATAGGAAAATTATTTAAATAAGAAAACCACCTGTTTTCACAAGTGGCTCTGATTTATTCTGTTGTATTTAGCTGAGAGGCAATGTAATATAGTATTCCAATTCTGTAATCGAAAAGCTTTTGCTTGATATTACAATTATATTTGTGGTACCAATATGCCCCATCTGTCGTAATAAACTTTAAGGCTTTCTTCATATCGTATGTATATGCTGTTAAAGTCCCTTTTTTATAGTATTTACCGACCGCAGTTGAATGATAACCGTTTGTAATTCGGCACAAATCAATAATCGGATAGTAAATAGCCTGATGGTTACTGGTATGCTCAATGAACGGTTTATCCCTAAGTCTATTGATATGAGAAACAAGCCGTGTCATTTTCCAAGGGGTGGTTAACACATCATCTGATGATAAATCAACAATTTTATCATGGTTTTTTGACAATAAATCAAGTTCTTTTCCATCCTCTGAGTAAGTAATTATCGGCATAATATGACTGATATGGCAGCAATCTTCTTTATAAAATTGCTGTGCCTGATAAAAGGTTATTAAATCCGTTTTTATAACACTCAGAACATAGTTTAGAAACTGCTTTTTGTCCGTGGTGTCATTTGATAGCCAATATGTAATCATATCAATCGCAAAGTTGTATTCGCTTTCTTCACTTACGGGGCAATTGTATAAACTCATTCAGCAAATTCACCAAATTTCTATGAACTCTTATTTCGTAAACAGGATCGAGATAGAACAGTGTAGCCAGTTCGTGGCAGGCAACACCATATTCTTTTTTTACTAAAGCTTCTCTTATTGATATAAGATACCTGATATAGTCGCAATAAAAATTGCGTGCTGTAAAAGTATTCTCAGGAGATATTTTTTCGAACAGTCTGAGAAAATTCGATAGGTATTTATATGCCAGTTCTGAATCATTGTATTTTTCTTCAAAAGTAAACTGCTCATCCATCTCATCGACAAGCTTTTTTAATTCGGCTTTTTTATTCATTCCAACTCCATAATACACCTTTATATTTTTAAAGTCAATTGAGATACGGAACGTATCCGGCTTTGGCTGCGTTTGCGGCGGATGAAAACAACACACCGCTGTTATTTAGGGCTTCTTGACCTGCTGCTGAGCTGTACCTGGCATAATACTTCGTTCCGTCCGCTGATGTCCAGCCGACTATGTAATTTCTGTCATCAATTCTGATACCGCTTACTACGGATGTGTCAATCTGAACAGAACCGTTAATGCTCAGACCTCTTACGATAATTATTAGCGTTGGCTGCTCTACGCGATTTACACCCGAATGGCTGTTCGCGGCAACAGGAAGATAAAAGCTGTCAATCTCTGAGCGGTTGAAGCTTTTCATATATCTTGCAAGAACGGCGTTTACACTGTTGTTTATTGTTTTGTTGGCATATTGATATACCTGCTCAGCGGAGTAGGGAACAGAGGTGTAATCCGTCGTTTCGGTAACTGATAATGTTGATTTATCTATAATTGTAGCTGCTTCGCGATTAAGCTGCACACAGTATATAGTGCCTGACTGAGAATCTGGATTGCTGTCAATGATATATGGTTTTTTTGGTTCCCAAATCAGCTCGCTTGTATCATCGTCCTTTTGCTTCCACTCGGCAATAAAATATCCATTGTTTGTTGCAAGAACCATAACCGGAATACAGCTTGTAATTCTTTCTATATTTTCAACCGTTGTCGGAAGTCCATATGAAATGCACATAGATGCTGCGAATGCGTCTGCAATATAATCAGGGGTAAACAGTATATCCTCTGTAGAATAATCCGTACTCAAATGCTCTCGGTCAATGCAGGCAAGCATGGCAGCTTCGCCGGCATAGTCAACCGCAGTCGATAATAAACTTGTTTCAAGCTCTGTATCATCTTTTTCGCTTGTTGTAAAAAAGAGTGTGAGCAGGGAAAACATATATATGACAACAAAAATTAAAATGATTACGAAAAAATTTCTCATAATTACCTCACCCTTGCTGACATTGTAAATTTATATTCGGTCGCAGGAATTCCCGCAATTGAATTGATAAGCTGCTCGCCCCATGTGATTCCAATGCTCTCAACTCGAACCTGTATGCTGTCACCGATTTCAAATTCAACAGAAGAATTTTCGGATAAAGCGTCAAAATTATCATCGCTGAGAACATACGCTGTGCTTACATTTCCGTTAGCGTCCTTGCTGATTAGTGGCTTATATCTGTAAATGTGGGCGTCAAAAGCACAGCCGTAGGAATTTATTCCTACCAGCAAATCGTCAATGTCAGCTCCATTCACAGAAGCCTTATCGCTTACTTTATCAAGAAATGCTTCGACCTCGTTCAATGCAAGCCGCTTAGCGGTTGCGTCATCGGTAACTGTATTTATTGTCAGCGGCACGGCAACCAACAGAACGAAAGCCAAAAAGATACCTATTATTTTGCTTAATGTATCCATCATATAGAAATTTCTCCTTACTGTTTAGTTATCTTCAGGCTGTCGGCTGAATTATACGTTATTATGTAAAAATCATTTACTGAAATTGCCGCCTGTGTTCGTGCAATATAATCAGCTACATTGTCGTTGTAATTTTCGGTAATGACAATTCTGTCATTATTGGGAAGAACTATTGTGTGATATTTCAGATTTGCACTGTCGGATAGCATTGATATAATTGATATTATCTCCGCGCCGCTGAGTTTATCCTGGACTGTAATATCAACACTGTTGTCACCGTTCATTATAGTGAGAGTTTTATCCTCTGTCTGATATGCAACGTCTTTGTTTTCGTTAAATGATTGTGCAGTCAGAACCATTACCGTAACCATTTCGGCTACAACTGCAATTAAAAGCACTAAATCAAGAATATCGTCTATTACTCTCATAGCTTACCTCGATATAACAAAGTTGTATCCGCCGTTATCATCCTTGGTAAATGAAAGGATAACACGGCCGGTCATGTGTTTTTTTATGCAATCACCGCTTGAGCTTCCCGATGAAATTGTTCCGCAGATACTGCAGGAGCAGCTTGAGCATATTTCGGAATAATGCTTAAGCAGCGAATAGCAGGCAGCTGCAGGCATACCGATTTCTTCCCGACTTTCTGTTTCAATAAGAAATAAGGTCTGACTTGCAGTAGCTGATGTATTGATTCTGTCCATTCCGGTATTGAAAAAATCCTTGCTTTGATTAAGACCAAGAAATACAACGCTGATTACAACCGACAGCATTATCAGTGACACGCTGAGCATAATTATTCGTTCAATTGTAGTATTCATTTTGTTCTCCTTTACAATGAAGTAAACTCAATTCCGGTTATTGCTTCACTGCCATTTTCGGCAGATGAAAGTGCTCCGTCATAAAGTAACACGGCTTTATACTTTTTTTCGCCCTTTCCATCAATTATGTGATCATACGCAAAAGAGGCTGTCCAAAAAATATCAGGAAGATTTAACTTGTCAGATAACCCCATAATCAATTTACCATTTCGAACATACGAGGAAATTTTGTTGGTAAAGGTGCCGCATATTACTATGTCGCAGGAATCCTTATGTGTAACTATAAAATCAATAACGTCCGCGCCGGTAACAGTCCCTTCGTATTTTCTCCACTGTCGTTCGTCATACATTTCTCTGAATGCTGCCGATTGGGTTTCACGGTCGATATTTAACAGACGTGCCCTATTTGTTGCAATTGTGCTTATGATTATCAGTGCAGCTGTAACTATTACTGAAACAGCTATGCGAATCGTTGATATAACACTGTCATTCATAGAAAAATTCAACTCCATTTATGCTGCCGTCCTCTGCGTATAAAAGGTTTGCATTGTAACGGCGGCTAAGGTTTATTTCTTTCTGTAAATTAGATAAGCTCCATGTTTGTGCTGAATAATTTTCATGATTCATAACATAATTGCCGTTATCTGTTTCCAACAGAATTATGTACTTTTGATTTACTGTATTTTCCCGTATAACAGAAACGACCTCTGCGCCGGTAACTTTTTGACCGCCAAGGTGTCCGATTGTTTCGTATTCAACCAATGCAGCATTCCGCAGAATATCTGCTTTCTTAGTGTCCGAAATTTTGCCGCATACGTTGCCGAGGACGCCAATCATCGCAAGAACCGCACAGCATATAATAATACTTACAGAGAAAATTATCAAATCTTTAAAGTTGTCCATTTTAAAATTATTATGGGGCTTATGAAGATAAGCCCCACAATACCTCCATATAAGATTATGTACCTGATGTGTGTTTGCCCTGCTGGATAAACACAATTCCAATTACAGAATCGCCTGCGTCCTTAACCAGGTAGGAGTTGAACTTTGCGGTTGGCGAAATGTAATTTGTTGCGCCGTTTTTGCTCATCTCCGTGATTACAGTATTATAAAGGACTGTCTGCTTAGCGCTGTCAGCGGCATTTGATAAAACTAAAGAGGTTTCAGTACCTGCACTTGTTTTGTCAAAGCTTGATACAGATGACGTATACTGTTTTGTGGTTGCGTCCTTAGTTAAGCCTGTAAACGGTGCTGCTGACTGTGTTTTTGTAGTTGTGGAAAACGGCGAAATTATAGCATTATAATCGACCCAGTCACCCTTGCACGTTTTAACGATGATTGCAACCGGATTGCCGTTCATCTGATTGTATGCGGATTTAACCTGAATACCGCTGACGATTTTCTGGTCGTAATCATCATATACTGAATCGTTCAGCGCACTGATTGTTGACTGCAACTGTACAACACCGTCGTTTGCGGTGTTTTTTGACGTACTGAAAATAATGATTAATGCTGAAATAAATGCCACCACGATAAGTAAGGTAACACCTGCGATGACCATCTTTACTGCTCCGTCCATGATATAAATCTCCTTTAAATTTTAAATTTTTGTGTATTCTTGTTTTGTTATGCGCGGGAAAAATAATTTAATTAGTTATTGCACCCCCTTTTTTGTAATCAGAACCATAATAACCACATCCTTTCATGGATTTTTATATATGTAAATGCTTAAAGCTAAAGCAGTCCCATTGTGTTGTTGTATTCCGTAAAAGCAAGAATAAATATTGGAAAAGCAAATTCGGCAAAAGCGAACATTGCCAATGGGGCAGACGAAAGAAATTTGCCGATAATCTGTTTTTTATTCAAGGTTTCCGAGAATTTTATTTCGCGCAGTCTTTGGAAACTCTGACGATCGCCGATAAGTCCGGAAAATGCTTCTGTCATTGGCAGCTCTGAAATAGAAATTTTGAGTTTGTCAATGAACAGCTTAAATTCCGTTAGAGGGGTTTTGGTTTTCAATCGTTCAAGCTCAAGTTCGGGAGCGGACGGAAAACGATGATATGCTTCCCGTAGGATTTCCTTGTGAACTGTTGAATGTTGAGTCATTTGCTGAAGTACAGACAGTGTATCTACACCTGTGTATATTAAAATACTTACCAGCGTTTGAAGCTGCATAAAGTCGTCCTCTGCGTCTGTTTTAAGCAGCAATCGGCGAGCTGTAAGCGTGATGTTTGGAATAACAAATCCAAATGCACCGCAGGCAAATGCAATCCAAATAAAATAAAATCTGAAATACATTTCAGACCATGTTTTGTATTTGTCCTGCACACGTTTTACCTCATCGGCAGTTTCCATATCGGATAACTCCGGCAGATAGGTTCGTACAAGCATCGTTGTTTCAGCCTCTGAAAAATTACCCTCGCCCTTAAAATAAATTTCATCCATTATTCTCATTGCATTTTGCTGCTCAGAGGTTCGTGTTGATGAAGCAACAAGCGAGAGCTGTGCAGTAGTATTTTTTGCAAAGCTTTTGCCAAGAACAAGGGAAACAATGATTACGGCAAGGGAGCCGACAAAGCCGATTAAGGCATATACAACCTTTTTTGCGTAAAAATGCTCCAACTTTTGCTTTGACATTGCTTGCTTTATGTTAAGCTTGATTTTGTTTTTTTTCCTTGTATTTTTAGGGAGAATTGATAGTATAAAGTTTTTCCAAGGTTTAAATTTTAATAACCTTTCTGTCCAGTGCCCTCTGTCATCTTCCTTTAAAATAACTGCACGGTTCATGCGGCTTACTCCGCCATAACCAACAACGGCTGATAATATTACGGCCGTTCTGAATATAAATCCGAGCAGACCGTTATATATCAGTGCAACGCCAGGAATTGTATCGGTAAGCCATATTTCAAGGGGAGTAATGAGAAATACGGAAAGAACAGGAGCAAACTCAAGTGATGAAAATTTGGATTTTTGTAATGTTAATTTTTCAATACTGGCATTTACATCGGACCGAAGTATTCCAATCGCCTGAATAAATGAGCTTTGTCCGTATATATCCCGCGTATCACCGTATAAATTTAGGTTGTAACAAATGCCTGCGAGGGTTTGCAGCTGATGGAACGGCATTTTTGCATAGAATTGCTGTAATCGAAGCTCTGAATTGTTTTCAGAAACAATCGAGTGTATTTCATCAATCGCGCGGGCAAGCAGCGTTCCGATTTTCGCATTGCTTAATGCGTCCGGGATACTTTCACTTTTCATGTACTCCTGCTCAATTGATTGCAGAGCGTTTTTCATTTCCTTGAGCACCGATAGATATGTACTGTCAATGCTTTTGTCTATAACATTGGAATAAAGTACAATTGCGAAGATGATACACATAGCTTTTGATAGAATGTCTGAAAATAAGAAAAGCCCGGCAGCAACCAATAAAGCAGCAAAAGCCAGACCTTTTAATATGTATTTAGTTGTAACCACAGGAATTTGCTCCCGACCGTAGATGGACAGCTGAGCAATTCTGTGTGTAGTTCGTTCAGTGCTTCTTTTCGTAAATGGAAAAACGGCAAGAAATCGATATAGTCCTCGGAATATATCGGTACTCGTTATTTTTTTCTTTTTGAGGTAATACATACCGAATATTCCAAGCTCGGCAACGATTAAAACTGGAATAAGAATAATGAATATTTCCACATCATTCACCCCAATTCTCTTTTTGGAACTTTAAAAATTCGGCTGTTTTTTCACTTCCCATAGAGTTAATCATGTGCTGAGTGAGAGTGTCGCTGAACCACTGATCTGCAACGTATGTATTTGTTTCCAAATCATAATGCAGTATCTGTCTTGTAGTAAATGATTTTCTGTCGGTAACACGCTGGTAATATTCCTTAGTTATCTGTGCCATTGAATCGGCAGGATTTTCGGGGTTGTACTTCGGATAGGGGACACCCGGCGGCAACGGAACAATTTCAGTAATACGTTCAACGTATCGTCTGCCGTCTGCGGTCGAATTTAAATGAATATCTACCTTGACTACATCAATTACCTGTCTTTCAGCAGTTTCCATATTAGAGAAGTTTCCTGCATTGACGAGGGAATTTCTCAGCGCAAGCACTAAATCGTCGGCAGTGTTCGCATGATGAGAAAAAAGCGTAAACAGTGAAGCAACCTGACCCATCTGTATCATACGCGCCGCAACATCGTCTGTTGCAACCTCGCCGACAATCGATACAGCCGCGTCGGTTTTCTTCAGGGTATCCTGAAGCACCGATGCGGGAACTGTTGACGTTTCCTGAACTGCTAAGATATTGCGGGTTGGATAAACATCGCGCAAATACATCTCAAATGACATTTCAAGTGTTCTGATTGTATATCGCGGATCTATATATCCTATAAGCGAAGAAAGAAGCGTTGTTTTACCTGAACCCTGACGTCCTGTCAGTGCGCAGGTAGTCAATCCCCACATAAGATATTTTGCTGTTTGCACCGCAAGCTCGCCGTTGTTGGTGTATTCCTTTATTAAAAGCTGTTCGGGAGTTTTTCCGGAGAAGCCGAATTTACGGATAAATGCAACCCAGCATTCAGCGGCAGGAGGGCAAAGCGCTGTAATTCTTGCTTTATCAGGGGCTGTCGTTACGATTTTTCCGACATTGCGGTTTAGTGCACCTTTTCCGCCATAGCGTATAAGGTTAAGGATAATTCTGCGAATTTCGTCCTCATTTTCAAAGGACAGAAATCGAAGATGAATTTGCTTGCCACCGAAAAATATCCATACAGAGCTTTCACCACGATATTCAATTGGCATGGCTTGTTTTATCTGCGGTACAAGAGCACCTGATGTGCCAATGTTTATACCGTCAATATCCATTTCCCTGATTGTATCGATAATACCGAATCCCTTAACCTGTTGGTAAACCAAAACGGCAAGCACAGCTGCTTGTTCAGCTTCATTAAGCTGCGGATTTTCAAGGGAATATGCTGTTTCCAGGTCCTCCTTTGAAACATAGTATGCAGCGTCATTGTCGTTTCGACGTAAAGCAAATGAATATTTTTCAATAAGCTTTGAAAGCGCTTGTTTACCGTACTGCTGTTTGAATTTAAAAAGAAGAATTTCAAACTGCACATTTGGCTCAGGAAGAATATCGGACTCATAATTCAGAATTGATTTTATGTGTTCAGTAGAAATGTCAGTGATAATAGTGTTTCGTATAATATCAATGACAATGTTTTTTGCCCCCTCAATACCGTGTATGCAGTTTGCAAGTGCGTCCCTGAGCCTTGCTTTTCTTCGGTAGGCACGTTCGAACTCAGCGTTGCTTGACATAATGCTTACGGAATAATCGTCCTTGTCAAGCTCCACAAGCTGCTGTTTGATATGCTCCACCACTTTTTCCATGGTATCGAGCTTATCCTCATCATCCTCAGGCTTCTTCCTTTGCACAATGATTATTGATGAAAAGACCAAAACAAGGACGAGGGCAATGCTTACAATTGTCAGAATGTCATTCAGGCTCATTCTTTCACCTCATTATTCTTTAGCTTCATCAGGGCAGTTTCAAGTCTTGATAAATCTGCCTTTAAATCCGGAATATCATCAAGCTTTGAAAACAATTCGAGTAAATTACCGGCATTGGCATATCGCATGATTTTTCCGCAGTTATGCAGTGTAAAACATTGCTTTTGATTTATGTCAATGCTGCGGCTGAACGCACTGATTGAGCCTACGGTTGTTGAATATCTGTTGCAGATATACAATGATTTTTTGCTTATATCGCTGTGATTTAGCAGCTTTTTATATCTGTGTATAACGTTTGCTGATTGTGATAACGTGATAACAATTGTGTCCGAAATATCAATAACATATTTGGCAGCAGGAAGTTCGGTGTTAATGTCAATGTCCACTACCACAAAGTCATATGGGAATTTCTCAATGATTTTTGTTTCGCTGTCAGCAGCTTCAATTCCCGAAAAAATATCAAGATTTTCGTTGACTGATAAACAGTAGTCCTTTATATCCTTGCTGCTAATTGAATTAGAATCTAAAAGACTTATAATCTGAGAAGCAGTGCAGGTTATATCGTCTTTGTCGTTTGCGCCGATATATTCAAAAAAGCTGTTGTCCTCTTTGCCGGATAGGTTTGTCAGGCACACACTGTATTTTTTGCTTAAAAGAAGTGCGGTGATCAGTGCGGCAGTTGAGTTGCCGCCCTGACCATGCACCGGACTTAGTACGCCGATAATCATTTTACTGTTCCTTTCTTGTATTTGTATGTCATAAGTCGTTCCATTTCTTTTACTGTGCAGTGGAAAAACGGTGCAAATACGGGAGCAAGCGGTTTTATCAAAGCCTTTATTGGTTTAAGCCGTTCGTTTATTTCTATTTCGTAAAGACTGCGGGATATATTATCTGTCTGGATAATGCAATTTTTTTCTTTTGATGGTGAAAATCCTATTCTTATGGCTGCTTCATCGGAAGCGTCATTGTCGCGAATAACCTTTATTACATTTTCAGATGCGATTAGCGGCTTTTTTGTGCTTGAAACGCCGATTAAGAAATCATAACCCTGTTCCGTAAGTTCAGCGTAAGTTTTTTTATTTTCCGTATAGTCCGTATAAATCGTCGTATTTGCAATTTCTCCGTGAATTGCGCCGCCAATCAGACGGCGGAAATCTGTATCATCTGTAACTAAAAGAACGCTCCCAAGAACGTTTGCTGCATATAAAAGCGGATAAACGATTGAACGTTTATCCGCTGTGCCGATTATAGATATGGTTGTCATTTTTATCTCCTTATTGCTGCTGTTCAAGAATTGCCTGTTCCAAAGCTTCCTGTTTTGCTATTTCTTCCTGAGTTTCAAATTGCGTTTGACCGGACTGGATTATGCTTGTAATGGCGTCCTTGCCACTCTGCAGCAGCGACGATACTATCTCATCTTCGGAGTAGGACTGGTATCTGCGCAAGAGGTCAGCTCTCTGCTTGCCGAGTGTAAAATAATCGAGTTCTTTATCAATATTGGGGTCACGGGACATGGTGGATAATACTTCTGAAGAAAATGGATAAAACGTTTGCGCAGCGGACTGTCCGCCGGGCTCGATATATTTTGAAGCGTATATTGTGCTCCCTTTAAGCAGTATTTTATCAACCTGCAAGGAATTGTATATCATAATGTCATATTCTGACATTGCCAGCTTAAGAACATCGCCGTATACGCCCTCGACACGCTTGTGGGAAAGGGCAATGTAGTCCTCTCCCATAGGTGTTACAAATCTTATGTCAACAAAATCATTTGGCTTCAGACCGATAGCCTTATATGATGTAATTACGTCATACGCTCGCTCATCATCGGCAACTTCAAAATCCATAATCACGTCAGAAGTAAGGGGAGTGCCTGCGCTGACATTTATACGATAGTATTTTCCGATTATTTCTGCCGGGTCGAGAATCAGGTTATCTGAATAAATCTCTGTAATCTCGACCAGATCTTCATCTGAAATGATTTCACCGTATGATTTATCCTCCGCTACAGTATATGCGGCAACAAGCTCTATACCGTCATAAGTTTCTTTGTAAGCGTCAAGCTCGCTCTGAATATCAGCGCACTGCTTGTCAAAGTAATTTTTCGTAAGCCAGAATCCTCCGGCGAGGGCGGAAAGCCCGACAAGTACTGAAACTGCGATAATAATTATTTTTTTCATTTATTTTTCGCTCCTTTTTAATGTGTATGATGTATTTCCAAATCATCCGTAGAGGATTTGGAGTTGTCACCGAAAATCGCAACGACAAACGGAATTTCAGGCGGAAGGTTATATGTAGTACCGTTAATTGTGAAGTGTCCGCCGGGTTGACCGTATTTCAGTGTATATATGCTGCTTGTTGCATATATATCAGCTGCCATAAGGACTACACCTGTGCCTTTGGAAAACCTTTCAATGTTTTCCATTGTAACCTCGCTGTCGTGTTCTACTACCACGGCAGATGATGGCAGTCCCATAGTGAAATGCCAGCGTTTAGCCGACATTTGAAAAAATGATGGAGCAATGAGGTTTCCTATATTCTGATTATAGCCCTTAGTGCTTGTGCTTCCGATATATGTTCTTGCTCGCTCATCAAACGATATAAAGTCAGCGTTTCCAACCTTATATTTGCCGGATGGATAGTAAAGATTGTTGCGTTCCGCATTTGATAAAGTTGCTGACTGTTCGCTTTCGCTGACATTGCGCCGCTGATACTGCCTTTCCCACTCAAGGTAATAATTATAGCTGAACACTTCCTTTTTATCCTCGTATGCGTTTCGGTAAATGTTGATAGCCTGATATTTATTATCATGTATCATATACACATCAAGTGGAGTGATTTTGCCGGTAGAAAGGTCATAGTAGTAATAGCAGGGAACAATATCAATTGTTCCGTAATCAATACCTAACGTTGACACGTCGGCATATACAGAATAACCAAAACGAACAGGTTCATTTTTCAGTGCGTTGATATTGTTCTTGTCAGGGGATAACGGGAACGGCAATAAATTGCGTCTTAACCAGCTTAATGTGCCGTAAATGTCTTGTCCGAATACATTGTCCGTCGGTAAGCCTCTGAGGTCGTTTGTAGAAGTTATTACAAAGTTTTTCTTTGTAATATCAACTTCTTTTATCAAACCGTCAATATAATAATCATCGGTATCCACAGGTTCCTTAAACAGATTTGAATATCTGAAATCGCCTGTGTCCTCGATAATTACGTTGCCAATTCGTCCAACAACGTCAATATATGTCTTTCTGTACGCTCCGTGCTTTGCTGTGAAATCGCTGTAACGTATTCTGTTAGTGGCTTGTGTATTTCCATCATTTTCGCCTGTCTGCGAGTTAATGGCAACCACTTCAAATTCAGTGGTCGCACCTGCATACTCGTAGTTGCTGCCGGGGCAGTAGAAATTAAATAGCTCAAATTCTTTCGGTAGTTCAATCCATTCTCCCGCTTTATATAAAACGCAGGCAGATGTGTGTTTGTGATTGTCTGAGCCGCTTTCAGAATTTCCGTGCTGAGAACCGTTAATATTTCGTGTGTCGGTTTCGCCGCAGTAAATTACATCAAATGCAAATTTAACACGTTTTTTCTCAACCCATTCGGCAGTCTGCATTTCATCGTAATACCCCTTTCCTCTAATCTGTGTCGTGGATGGTATACCCCACAGCATACTTTGATAAAAGTTGCCAACGGTAGGGAAGTAAACCTGAAATCCCCAATCAAGGTTTATAAAATTACCCATGCTTGAATTCAGGCTTGAGCCAGGTGTGCTTGTTTGCTGACGGTGATTATTGTCATCGTGGCAGGCTTCATAGCAAGAATCGTAATGCTCACCGTAATGGTGCGGTTCATTGCAGGTTAAAACTGCGTCATGCTGACAAGTAGCTGTACAGATATGTACATTAAGTTCGCCGTTGCACTTAAAAAGAATAGCCGGCTGCTTGCGCAGCCATGCTAAAGTTGGATTAGGCTTACCGTTTACTAAGATTTCGTTCATATCCACTAAAGGAGTGGACCACTTCTCTCCCGCATATCCTGCGTGCTTACCGTCACGGACAATCTTTATAGAGTTTATAGTGATACTATCTGATTTGGCTGCATGGTAAAAGTTCAGCTTTAGCTGCTGGATTGTCTTGCCAACCCATGTGTCTGGTATCTTGTACCAGATTGTTGTATCTCCTATCAGATTTATTTCTGAGCCGTTAGGCGCACTGGATGGATATCCATTCACGCTAAACTTCTTGAAGCCTGTGTTGCTTGCGACACCAATCTTAAGATAGGTGTCGGACTGAAATGTCCAGCTGCCATTCTTTATATAGCTGGCAGTTGTAGCAGAACTGCTAAAGACCAGCTGTGAGCCGTTTACAGTGGCTGTGCCGCCATTAGCTGCGGTCCAACCTGTAAGAGGTATTGTAGCAACTTCTATATAGGTGGATATAGGCGGAGTCATTGTATATGTGGTAGAGGAAGTATGCTTCTTCATAACACTCAGGTTAGTAATTGAAAAAGACGAACTGCGGCTCGCATTTCCCGGAGCAAATGTGAAATTTATTTGTCTAAGAATTTTTCCCACAATTGATGATGGCAGCTCATAATATACATAATAATCCTTTGCAATTGGAGCTGGCGTAATGCTTGTTCCGTCCGTAAACACCATAGTCAAAGGAACAGCATTCTGTATATTATCGAATGAAGCGAAACAGAACAAAAATGCATTATCGTTACTGCTAAACGTATGACCATTATTGTACTGTAGGCTGCATATTTTAGAGCCGGTATAGCTGCTAATAGAGCCTGCGAACACGGTGCTGCTTACATTTCCAAACGTGTTATTCACAATTCCGGTTGTAAAGTCAGATGTATTACCTAATTCGTAAGATACGAATTCTGTAACAAATTTTACTGATTTTATTCGTAGCTCTCCGCCTGTTTTGGTGCCGAATGAAGCACGAAAAGACGTCAAACTACTTTCATAGACTTTGCCGATAGGTAAGTAAGCGTATCCTGCTGATTTTTGTCCACCGTAAATAGTGTTGCTGACTGAATAAATTACAAAGCTGTCAGAATACAAACCGCCCAATGCCCCAACATCTTCATATTCAATCATTGCCCAGCTACCCGGATCTACCGAGGCATTTAATGTTCCCGAATAGAGAGATACAAGGTTATTATTGCCCGTTGCGTAAATATAGCTGTGATCGGCACTCCATGAAAACTGACTGGAGTTCGTTTCAAACTTTCCCAGATCCATTTCGGAAAGCACGCGATACTTGCTAAATGGTGCGCCTGTTGGCGCATTAAGTACGTCTGACTCAACATAGGTTTCGGTATTAGCCTTAATAGTTGTATCTTTCTGATAAGCTTCGTTTAGCTTATCTGTATCAAGGCAGCTTAAGGAATGTTGATGAGCATTGTTGTTTTTGGGTGAAGCAGCAGAATAGCAAGCCGCTGTATGAGTATAGCTGCCTGTGTATTTGCAGACAAGCTTTGAAAACTCGCAATCCTCGTTTCCCGGGCAGCCTGAAATATACTGATTCATTTTATCGGCATACGTCGTACTTACGCGCTGGTCACGGTTTTTGTCAATCTCAAGAATCATTGCATATTCAGCAGAAACAGGGTCGTGGACAACTATGTCGTTAATTCTTGTGTGGTTATCGGAATAGGTTGCGATTTTTGAGTAACCTTTGCCCGTGAAATATGCATAGCTTGCAATTGCATAAGGAACAACGGTATTGTTTTTGTTGTAATTCAATATATTGTTCCAGAATACCCGCGCTGTTCCCACACTGTAATCATCATTGGGCAGAGTGTCAAGTATATCAATATTGTATTTTGCAATTTTCAGGTTTTCGGACGGCCGTGTCGGACGAACAATTGTTTTTGCAGGGTCGCTGTCGAAAACAGTTGCAATTTTATTGCCGTTACCGTTACCGTTATATTTAGTGACAGGTGCGGCAAATTTGCCGTTATAGCTGCCTACGTTAATATGGCTTTTACTCCACCTGGCAGCAGATGTTACATTGTTTTTCCATGCGTCTGCTAATGAATAGCTGACGTAATTGAAATTTTGCTGCGCTTGTACCTCGTTGGATTTCTTGGTGTAATACAGCACAGATTGATCCCCACTTGATGTCTGCATAATAAGCACATCGGAGATTACGGTAGCTGTAACTTTCTTTTCTCTGTACTGTTTAAAAACTGCGTATTCATCAGTTTTTTTGTCTTTGGCGGTTGTATTTGCTTCCAAATATCCGACTTGGTTAGGATAAGAAGAGCAGGAGTACTTAATGCCTGTTCCCCAGCTCTTATCTTGTTTGTCGCATTTGTTTGACCTTGCTCCCATATTCCACACGACCTTGTCATGCGACGGGGATTCAAGCGAATACCTTAAACGTCCGTCTTTGCTTGTCTGAGTAGCTGCAATATTAGAGAACAAAGTCGGCATTCCCGCTAAAATATCTGCGTTGACTGCTGAGAGATTACCTCCTGTGATTGTATCAAGTCCGTCAAGGTATCCCTGTTCCATGCGCCAGATTACGGCTTTGGTGATTGCAATTTCATCAAAAGTGATTTTCTGTGTCCATGTATCTTCAACAGCCGGCAGGTCATGATTATGACACGGACCTGCACAGCATTCCTTTGGAACTGTCCAAGTGACAGTTATTGTCCATGTGTTGGCAGTTCCCGGAGTTGCTGTACCCGGAACCTCTGCTTTGGTTATTTTGCCGGTCTTGGGGTCTTTAACGGCTGGGCTGCCGTTTGTGGCTGAACCGCTGTTATGCGGATTTGAACCTGATGCAGATGCACCCCAACTGCTAAATGTCCGAGTCTTCTTGTCGCTTGCAGCGGTGAAGCTGAAAACTGTACCGTTTATTTTAGCAGCGTAGGAATTTGCAGCTGCTAAAGCATTGTTGTAAGCAGTATCATCCCACTTATCGGTTACGCTTGCCTGCCATCCGTTGACCTCTGTTGTGCCAATCCAAGGCGTTGTACCGCTCCATGTTACGGTCAGCGTACCGCCGACATACATACTTTCAACATGAGTGCTGCCTGTTCCTCCGGGAGCGGATGGAAAATCAAAAGCGCCTGGGCGGTCATCCTGTTTAAACTCACATTCAATGCCATCATAATGAACCTTGTATGTGCGTTCTGCGCTTTGCTTTTTGTTGTATTCAGCCTCAAAGTCAACAATAAATTCTGAGCCGCCTACACCAAAATACAAATCTTCGGTAGTCGGAACACCTGCCATCGCTTCATATTTTTCGTTGCCGATTGTTCCTTGCTTAATTTCGGAATACGCAGTTGGCTCGGAAGTATATGTAACATACTCAGGCTTTGGCGGGTCAGAGTTTCGGAAAAAGCTTGCGGTATCCTGCTCGACGCTTGAGGAAACGGTTATTGTTTTTCCTGCGGTGGTGTATTTGTCTGATTCGGTAAATTGCACTGTTATCTTAAATCTGTAAAGATATTCAATGCGGCTGTTGGGTTCGATTTCATTGGTAGTAACCTTGTCGCGGTATTTAATTTGCTTTTTCAGCAGCGCAAGGAAATCAGCGGTTGACATTTCTCTTGTTCCACAGTTGTATGCTGAACCGTTCATGCTTAAAAGCTTATCGCCTGTTCTTGCAATGACGTTGAAAGTAACCTTTACAGTTTTTACGTCCTCAAGGCGCTCTTTCCAAGCATTATACACCGCCTTTGTCTGCTTGAGATTTACGGTCAGATAGCCATCTCTGCCAATCTGGCAGGGGATACCGTCAAAGCCCTCTGGCGGCACTACCTCATATTCTTTCGGTGTGGCAACGACGCTGCATTTTATAACGGTGTTAAGACTGTCAGGGTCGTCTTTTTCCTCGTCCTCCTCATCGGGGGAATAACTGAAAATGCCGATACCGAGATATTTAATGATTTTGTCATTGTCTTTGATAGTTTTGCCTGTTTCGTTCCACGCATAGAGCGGATATGCACCGCTTGTAAATTCGTTCTTTTCAAGGAACATTGCAAGTGGGAGATTTGAGTGCGTCAGCGGATTCATTTTGCTGTAAATTCCGCCCTTAAACATTTTGTCAAGCACAGCGCACTCGGTTGCGGTTAGCGCATAATCTCCGCCCATATAGCGGAAATATGCGATAGGCTCAATTGCGAATTTGTAGCCTTTGTCACGCATGGTTTCTTCTGTTGTGCCAAGCCTGGAAAAAAGCCATTTACGATTGCTTGGTTCCTGCACCCATTCTTTTATTGCGTTAATACGGGTTACAGACGCGGATGCGGTTTCGCCCCAGGGAATTATTTGAGGTAAACGTGAGGGAGGAGTTTCGGGGGAATAGATTGGTTTTCTTGCAAATGCAGTGCCTTTATACAAATAACTGAATTTCGTTGCTCCCGCGCCGTTTATTATTGCTGAAGCAAGATTTGTCGAATTGGTAATATCGATTGATTTTGTAACGGGCTCGCCTGCCTTGTTTACCACATAGACCCTTATTCCCTCAGCGTCATAAGTGTAGCCGCCTGACGAGTTTGAAATAAGCCAACCATTGTCGTTTGTACCTGTACCCGTTGTACCGCTGCCGCCGGTTATGTTTGAATAATCTGCGTATGCGGTAAGGCTCGAGGTCAGGAGAATAACGATAGCGAGCAAAAGAGAAAAAATTCTTTTCATTGTTCCTCCTCAAAAAAGAAAAGTGCCTGCTTAAACAGACACTTTATATATTATTCAGAAAAGAGTGTAAATGGGTTAGCTTCAAACAGAGAAAAGTTTATTCTTCTTCATAGAGATCTCCCCAATACTCCTTAGCACGTTTTTTGTATTCTTCGTTGCTGATAACTTCGCCATCGGGAGAAATTAACTTGTCAGGATTCAATGAACCGTCTGGTTCCATATAAGTAAGATAACCTGGGATGTTGTGATGGTCTACCCAATCAGAGTTGTCAACAACGCCACCAGGACCATCATCTTCAGTCCAGTACCAACCGAAAACATTGACATAATACCAAACGTATTTAGTATCTCCAACATATTTTGTATAGAATTTTCCGCCTAAATGAGCTATGTTCTCAACACCAGTTGCGTCGTTTGGCTTTGGAACATCAGGGAGCTCTTTGCCATACTCAACAGTATATGTATTTCCATCAATATCCGTATAGGACTGTTTGCTTGCGGTTGTTGTGGCAGCCTTTGTGGTGGTAATAGCGGCAGAAGTAGTAGTGG
>CAKSIR010000022.1 GCA_934462775.1 uncultured Ruminiclostridium sp. | reverse complement strand
TCTGCGGAGAGCGACTTAGGGCGCTGCCCTAAGAACCTGCAAGCCTTTGAAAAGGCTTGACCTAAACTTTAAATTTGGCTTTTTTCGACACGCTGGTGCCGTCCGTTCTGCGGACGGCAAATTTTTTTTATTTTTTTGTAACGAATCCGTCCCTCCTGCGTATAAACAGGTGAACACCACAAAACAGAGTTATTGCACACCTGTTTATTATTGTGAATTATCCAAAAAAAATAAAAAAAAGTAGTGACAAACGGAAAAAAATATATTATAATAATCTATGTAAGTTTTTCCATTGTCGCTGCCCGCAGGGGGAATGCAGATGGACAGCTTTGAAAAGCAGGTCGGAACAATGCTTGATTTTCAGCATTTCGAAGAAAATGACAGACTGAAAACTCTGATAGCCGATTTCGACAAAACTTATGAGAATAATTTCCTGTCGGAGCTAATAACCTTTGATGAATTGGTTGACGGCAAATCCGACAAGATGATTAACAAGCCGCCTCAAAAGGCGGACAGACAAATAAGTAAAGATTTAGGCAAGGAGTAAGTCAATGACAAACGGGGAGATTGTTGAGGACCTATATCTTCGTTATCGCAGTAAAATTTACGGCTATCTTTACAATCATCTCCGTAACCGCGAGGATGCGGAGGACCTTCTTTCGGAGGTTTTCGCGAAAATTGTTGAAAAAATAGATTCCTACGACAGCTCGAAGGCAACCTATTCAACATGGATTTTCACTATTACAAGGAATACGCTTATCAGCCATTATCGTTCCGGTTCTTCGGGTGGTGAACGAACCGATTACGAGGATTTGGTTATAGTTGATACGGGCGAAACCCCTGAGGAAAGTTACCTCAGAACGGACAGCATGAATCAGCTTGCGGAAAGCCTTGAGCAGCTTCCGAAAAGAGATCGGGATATAATTATAGCGCGATATTACTACGATTACAGCTTCAAAAAGATTGGTGAGCTTATGGGGCTGACAGAGGGTAATGCAAGAGTAATACATACAAGAGCCGTAGAAAAGCTAAAAAAAATCTACGAAAAAAATTATTAAAAAAGTTGTAACGTTTTGGCAGACGCCGCGTATAAACTTACGAAAACAAAAACACAGAAGAGCTGAAAGGCTCGGGAAAGGACTACATTATGAACTTCACGATTTTATCAAACCCATTTGAACAGATGGCCGCTCCTATTATCAGCCTCCTTAACATGGTTGTAACTCCGGCGCTTATCATTGTCGGTGCGTTAGGCGCAATCTTCTGCATCCTCTTAGGCGTAAAGTTCGCTAAGGCTGAGGAACCGCAGGACAGAGAAAAGGCTAAGAACTCCCTTAAGAACGCAATCATCGGTTTCGTACTCATCTTCGTTCTTTTAGTTGCATTACAGATTGGTTTACCTGCAATGACAGAGTGGGCAAATACAGCAGTAGCAACCACAACAGCAGCATAACCTTTAAAATTGAAGCTCACCACCCCACAACAGCCGCGAAAGCGGCTGCTTGCGGGGTCTTTTGATAGGTAACAGAAATGTCCGATGAAAAAGAAAAGCAGGAGCTTATAGAAAAGAACCGTAAGTTCCTTGCTCATTTTCCAGCGTTCGGGAAATTCCTGCTGGTTTACGCAGGCAATTTCCTAATTCCCGAAATATTCTACATTGTGTTCGATTCCACTTTCCTTGAAGGAAACATGACCCTTAACATTCTGGCTACCCTTGCGGGAATGGTGGTTTACTTCGTAATACTTGCCAAGGTATTCACCAAAAGGTCGGACGACAGTATCGTTGAAATACTCCAGATATATCCGCGGCAGCAAAGCCCCAGAGTCTACATACAGCTTTTCATTCTCGGAGTAAGCTTAAACCTTACGATGAGCTCGCTTGCAGCGCTGCTCCCCTTTCCGCAGGAATGGATAGACAATTACACAAGCTCTACCTCCTCGGTAATGAACACGGACGGCATTGCAATCTCGCTTGTTTACGTTGCGCTGATAGCTCCGCTGTTTGAGGAAATATTCTTCCGCGGCTTTATGTACCGCACGCTGCGCGGCGCTTTCGGTTCGTGGGCGACGACGGCGATACTTGCGGTAGCGTTCGGAATCCCCCACATACAGATTTTGTGGGTGGCAATGGCGATATGCGCAGGCTTTGTGTTTACGCTGCTCCGCGACAGATTTCACAACCTTACCGTTTCATACGTCCTGCACACGAGCTACAACATAGTGGCGATACCTATGCTGCTCACTAAGGGCAGCGACCTTTACACCGCCCTTTTCGACAACGCGGTAGTCGAGATAATCTACGTTATCGGAGGCGGAACGCTGATTTTCTTCTGCATGAAAGCACTGCTCAGAGAGGCAAAGGAGGACGAAAATCCTCAGCCGATAGAGTTTCAGATACACTGATAAGCTGAAAGGAATAACATAACATGAATAAATTTGTAAAATGGCTTATAGCAGGCGTTTTAATACTTCTCCTCAGCACTTTTGTTTTGGGAACGCTGATGACAAATCTTGTTCCTGCAATAAAGGCGGGGGATTATTTGCTGCTGCTTGACCTTTCCGTTTTTGCAAATCCCATGAACTACGTTTACGGCGCGGTTGCGGCGGTGGTAGTGTTCCTTTTGGTGCTTGTTACCCGCCCCGGCTCGTTCAAAAGCACTAAGGGCGCTCTTAAGGGCGGCAAAAAGGACGCAATCGACGGCAGCGCCCTTGAAAACTCCCGCTTTATGACCGAAAAGGAAAGGGACTTCAACTTCTCCCCATACGAATACCTGAAGCTTGGCGAAAGCAAAAAGGACGGTATCCCCGTCCGCGCTATCTACGACAAAAAAGGACTGCACGTCAACCTTGCGTCGCCTATGCACGGTCTTATAATCGGTGCTACCGGTTCAGGTAAAACAACCACCTTCATCAACCCGATGATTCAGATACTGGGCAAGTCGGACGCAGGCTCTTCAATGATCGTTACCGACCCTAAGGGCGAGCTTTTCCAGCTCCATTCGGGCTTCCTGAAGGAGCGGGGCTACAAGGTAATGGTTCTTGACCTCCGCGATCCGTATTCGTCATTCAGATGGAATCCGCTGACTGATATTTACGACCGCTATCAGCAGTACGTCAAGACCGGCAGCCGAATCCTCCGCCGCAACGGTCCCACAGGAGAGCTTGAGCTGGTGGACGGAGCGGACACCTACAACGATATATGGTACGAATACGAGGGCAAGGCGTACAGCGACAAAAAGGGCCTGATAGCCCATATAAAGGTTCAGCGCCAGAAAATATACGACGAGGTTTACGAGGATCTGAACGACCTGGTAGGCGTGCTCTGCCCGATTGAAAGCTCGGACGATCCCGTATGGGAAAAGGGCGCCCGCTCAATCATCATGGCGACCATTCTGGCAATGCTTGAGGACAGCGAAAAGCCGGAGCTTGAAATGACCCGCGAAAAGTTCAACTTCTTCAACGTAAACAAGGCAATCGGCAACTCCGACAACAACTTCGAGCAGCTTAAAAACTATTTCTACGGCAGAAATATCCTTTCAAAGGCGGTAACTTTATCAAAGCAGGTGTGCAGCGCCGCCGAGAACACCCTGGCAAGCTATATGTCCATCGCGTTCGACAAGCTGTCCATCTTCAACGACGAGGGTATCTGCTCCCTTACCTCCGCAATGGATATTAACCCCGCAATCTTCGCGGACGAAAAAACCGCCCTGTTCCTCAAAATCCCTGACGAAAAGGATACAAGACACACCCTGGCGGCAGCGTTCATACTCTGTATCTACAAGGCGCTTATCAAGAAGGCGTCCTCCAGAGAGGATCTGTCCCTGCCGAGAAACGTGTACTTCATTCTCGATGAGTTCGGTAATATGCCGAAAATCGATAAGTTCGACAAGATGATTACGGTAGGACGTTCCAGAAAAATCTGGTTCAACATGGTTGTTCAGTCCTACGCTCAGCTTGAAAACGTGTACGGCAAGAATATCGCGGACATTGTTAAATCCAACTGCGGCATGAAGATGTTCATCGGTTCAAACGATATTGAAACCTGCAAGGAGTTCAGCGAGCTGTGCGGAAACGTTACTGTTTCCACCACCAGCGTTTCAAGAAGCATGAGCTCCCATCAGGGAGATGTGAATTTCTCCTCACAGCTTCAGACAAGACCGCTTATTTACCCGTCCGAGCTGCAAAAAATCAACAACAAGTCCGATACGGGCAACGCAATCATCGTAACCTTCGGCAACTACCCGCTGAAAACCAAGTTCACCCCAAGCTACAAATGCCCGCTGTACAAATTCGGACAGATGAGTTTGGAGGAAACCAAGGCGCACCCGTTCTTTGCCGACGAGGTATTCTATAACATTGCAGAACGGAACGAGCTGATTCTTGATACAGATAACACATAACGCAAAGGAAAGACTTTATGAAACAATTAAATAGGAACATTTTCCGAAAAGGGTTTACAGCTTTTTTTGCCGCCTTGCTTATGCTCAGTCAGAGCGTGTACGCAGAGGGGGTTGGAGAGGTGCTGCCCGAATCGGAAACAGCGGAGGAAACAACAGCGGCTGCCGGCGTTTCCGCCGAGGCTGTTCTTGAAACGGAAACCGAAGTAAAAATCAGCTATGCTCCTATGGAAATTGAAGAAAAGTTCAACTATGACTACAACCTTTACGAGGAGGTAATGAATAACCGTTTCGTGTTCTACTCCACCGTTTCAAACGGCGGAATAACCGACAAAAGCGTTTCCGTGGAGCTGCCTAAGAACGTTTCCTGCACAATGGAAAAGGACGGCGAGGAGGTTCCCTTTGTCAACCGCATGGAGATTGACGAGATAGGCTCCTATGTGTTGAATCTGCTGGTTGACAGCAAGGACGTTTACGGCGCGGAGGAAAACACGGTTTATTTCGGACTGTTCCGCTTTAAGATAGTCGAGCCTAAGCCGGAGGAAACAACAGCCGAGGAGGTTATTGCTCCCGATGTTCCCGACCAATCCGAAACTGCTGTCGGCGAGGATAAGGACGGAATGTACGAGATAGTGGAAACCGAGGCGACCGAAGCGACCACAACGGAGCTTGTTCCGCTGATTACAGCCGAGGAAAGCTCCTCGTCAGCAGTCACAGCCGAAGTCACGTCAGCCGCAGGCGCTTCCGCCGCCGCTCAGACTACCACACAGCCTCCCGAAGCCGCCGTAAATCCCGACAAGCCAAAGGGCAGCACCGAGCTTATTGCCGAAACCTACACCGCTCTTACGGGCTTTGAGGTGAGAACAAGAAACGGCGCGGTGTTTACCTCCAATATCCCCTGCGGAATGACTACCACCGAAAGCGTAACGCTGAAATTTAACGGCGAGATAATGACCAAGGTCTACAAGGACGAGGAAGAAATCGACTCCTCCGTTTCGTATAACGAAATCGGAAAATACGAGGTCTACATATACGACGGCAGCAGCGAGCCGCTTCCGCTCTACACCTTTGAGATAATCCCCTCCCTTACGAACAGCATGGAAAGCTACACTGCGCCAAGCGGCTGCATAATTTCCTTTGCGGGACTTGAGGGCAAGCAGATAGCCGCAGCGGTTCAGAGCGTTAAAACCGACAAGGACGGCAGGTACAATTTCATCGTAACCAAGGGCGAATACACAACCACCGTTGAAACGACAAGGGACACAACTCCCCCTGAGATAAGCATTTACGGCGTCAACGAAAAAAACGTTGCCGAAAACGGACTGGTTGAAATCGAGATTGTCACCGACGACATGAAAACATTCACCGTTACAAAGGACGGTCAGCCGTTTACCGCCCGCTCCCTTTCGTTCAGCGACAACGGCAAATACAAGGTGGAAATTTTCGACGAGGCGGGAAACTGCGTTACAGCCGAATTTGAAATCCCCTATCAGATGAACGCAATGGGCTTTATAATCATAATAGTCGTAATCGGACTCGTTGGAGGACTGATAGGCTACGCAGCTTACAGCAGACGTCATTTCAATATCAGATAAGCATAGATTCAATTTCAAGGAAAGGAGCGAACAGCAATGTATTTAGGCTTGTCAGCTATTTTAACAGGCGCTATGAAAAGCATATTCACAACGCTTTTCAATACGTTCATAGACCCTATTGTAAAAATATTGCAGAGCATATTCCTTGAGGTTGTTTACCCTATAATTAAGGCGCTGTTTGTTGAGGGACTTTACAATATGCTGAAATTACTTCTCGGCATTGTAGACGTTCTTCAGAACATTTTCGATATTTTTTCGGGAGTAAAAACAGTCAAAAGCAGCGGTCAGGATATGTATATACTGGACGTTTTCCTGACGGACGACAGCATCAGAACCGCCTTCATCGGCATAACCCTTGTGGCTGCCGGAATCTGCATGATATTCACCATATATTCAGTGGGCAAATCCATCGGCGACAATATTCTCGAAAACAAACACCCGGTTGGCGAAGTGCTGAAGCAGGCGCTCAAGGCAATGGTTTCGTTTCTCATAATCCCGTTTATGATGTATCTCGGCTCCCAGCTTGCAACGACAATCCTAGTAGCGACCGACCACGCCATAAACGTAGGCATGGGTACCGACTCCTCCCCTACCTTCGCAAGCACGATATTCCTTACCGGCACGTTTAACTACGCAACCGATGACAATGCAAGCTTTACCGACGCAAACCACAAATACTTCCTTGATAATCCCAAGGCGATATACAGCCGCGGAGATGTTGATAAGCGGTTTAACCTGCTTGATTACAACTTTGCGCTCCCGTATATAATCGCAATCATCACCGCCGTAATTATGGCGTGCTCGATATTCGTGTTTATACGGCGTATTTTCGACATACTTGTTTTATATATAACCTCGCCGTTCTTCGTGGCGACAAGACCGCTGGACAACGGTCAGATGTTCAAGAAATGGCAGGAGGTGCTTATCGGCAAGATGATTTCATCCTTCGGAATTGTTTTCTCAATGAAGCTGGTAATGCTTCTTGTTCCTACCATTATGAGCTCCAATATCAAGTTTACCGGCAGCAGCTTCGGCGATATGCTGATTAAGTCGATTCTGCTCATAGGCGGCGTTTACGCGGCGTTCAAGTCACAGGCGATGATTATTGAGATAATCAGCCCCGAAGCTGCAAGAGCGGCGCGCGAAAGCTCAATGATGCTTATGGCGACAGGCAGAAAGGCTGCACAGGTAGGCGCAATGGTAGGCGCAACCGTTGCAACAGGCGGCGCGGCAGGCGCAGCGGCAGCGGGCGGTGCGGCAGCAGGAGCAGGCGGCGCAGGCGCGGCGGCAGGCGGCGCGGGCGCAGCAGCAAGCGGCGCAGGAGCGGCAGGCGGAGGAGCAGCGTTCACAGGCGGAATGGGCGGCTCGGCAGGCGGTCTTGCAGGCGCAGGCGGAGGAGCGGCAGGCGGCGCGGGCGCAGCAGGCGGTTCAGCAGGCGGCGCAGGAGCGGCAGGCGGCTCGGCAGGCGGCGCAGGCGGCTCGGGAGGCTTCTCGGGCGGCTCGTCAGGCGGCTCGCATAAGGCTATCACGGACGGCAAATCGGGCGGCGGCTCCGGCAGTCAGCGCGGCGGCTCGGCTCAGAAACAGATTACAGACGGAAAAGGCGGCGAGAACAAATCCTCTGCCTTTGACAGGATACAGGACGCTAAGGATAAATACGATTCGTTCAATGACGGCAGTCAGGACGATGAAGATGAAGAACAGCACTGAGAAAGGGGTGAATATTTGTGCCTATCAGCATAATGGGATTGTTTTCCGACATATTTAATAAAGTACTGAACGCAATATTAAGCCCTCTCAGAAACTGGCTTACCAGTATTCTCAGCTCTATATTCAAGTTTATTATCGAAACGATTGTAGAGCCTATCCTGGTACCGGTTGTCAAAACGGTAATGGACTATGTGGGCAGCTTTATTCTCGACTGGTGGCTAAAGGGAGTTTACGCCTTGTTCGAGCTGTTCCTTTACATCATAGACGTAATGCAGACGGCGTTCGACGTGCTTATCGGCATTCAGCCCGTCACCTACCGAGGGGCGGACGGCATAACGAGGACGGATTCGCTGCTGAATGTGTTGGTTCTTGACGACGGTATTCGCAGCGTGCTTGTTGCGGTTACGCTTGTTGCGTTCGGTCTGGCGCTTATTTTCGCAATTTACGCCACGATACGCTCCACCCTCGACTTTGATTTCGAGAACAAGCGTCCGGTGGGTCAGGTGCTTAAATCGGTGTTGAAAACCATGATAAATTTCCTGATCGTGCCGCTTACGATGGTGTTTATGCTTTACCTTTCCTCGGTAATTCTGAACACGGTTTCAACGGCGCTGAGCCAAGGCAACGATATGTCCTTGGGCAGATCCATTCTCGTGGTAAGCTCCCTTGACACAAGCGGCGTTATCGGCTCAAAGCCGTCGGTGGCGAGCATGAGCGTTCAGCCATGGTCCGACCTTGCGTCGGGAAAAATCTCCTACTGGGAGTGGCCCGTTTACTACCATTTGAGCAAGGTTGACTACGCAATCGGCTTTATTTCCTCGATATTTATTATAATAGTAGTGGGTATGTGCCTGCTGAACTTCATACGGCGAATTTTCGACATTATCCTGCTGTACATCACCTCGCCATACTTTGTTTCGACAATGGTGCTTGACGACGGTGAAAAGTTCAGAAAGTGGCGCTCCACCTTTATCGCAAAGGTATTTTCGGGCTACGGCTCGGCAATCGGCATGAGGCTGTACCTGATGGTCGTGCCGCTGATAATGAGCGACAAGATACGGTTCTTCAGCGACAACATTGTCGGCAACCTGGGCGATTACCTTGTAAAGCTTATTTTCATCATGGGCGGCGCATGGGCTGTTTACAAGTCCTCCTCAATGCTCACAACCATACTCGATCAGGGCGTAGGCTATGACGAGCATATGACCAACATGGCTGCAATGGGCATGATGGGCGGCGCGTTCCACCGCGTTAAGGGAGCGGTTGTAAAGGGCGTCCGCGGCGGCTTCAGCAAGAAAGCTCCCGCAGCGGCGGCAGGCGCAGCGGCGGGCGCAGGAGCAGGCGCAGCGGCGAGCCACGGCTCCTCCAAATTTAACGCCGGCGGCTCAATGTCGGGCGGCGAAAAATTTAACGGCGGCGCAAGTAAGCCTATGCTTGCTCTTACAGGTCCGGAGGGCGCAGGCAGCAGGCCGCAGATCATGCCGCCGAATACACATGACGGCGGCTCGGCAAACGGCGCGGACATTCCGTCGGGCGGCGGTCACGATTCGGACGCGTTCACAGCAGGCGGAAGCTTTACGGATCAGCAGAATATATCGAAATATTTCACAAGCACCTTCTCGGAAAACGCGCAGCAGAACATGAATATGTTCGACCTTTCCGAGGGCATGACCTCTTTCGGCACCGCCGACAAGCAGGCGAACATACCGGAGGGCTACACCTTTGTGCCTGACTTTGTTCCGAAGGATCAAAAGGACGCAGAGTATGCTAAGATGAGGGGGCTGAACCCGAAGTTCGCTCCTGTTATCGATATGATGCGGAACACCAACGAAAGCTCGTTCTACTATAAAACCAAGCCGAACGGTCCGCAGGTAGGACTTATGAACGCGGCAGGCTTTAACTTTGACGTGCCGTCGGATATGGCGATGATTCCGCGTATGATGAAGGTGGAGGACGCCAAGAAATTCTGCGCCGAAAAGAGCGGCGGCAGCGACTTTATGTCAAACTACTACAAGCGAATGGGCGCGCAGCTTAACGGCAGGTCGGGCCTTGGCACAAGGAGCATGGCGAACTCGTTCGGTTCGCTCCGCAGCATGGGCGCTAAGGGCGTTCATATGACTCCGAGCGCGGACGGAAAAACGCTCCATTCCGTAAGCGTATTTGACGGCTCTCAGCTTTACACGAGAGAAAGCCACGAAACCGGCGCGGCAGGCTCGGCTGTTGTGGAAATGGTGAACGATATGGGCTTCAAGGGCGCGGAAAGCTTCGGCTCGCCGCTTCCGGGCATTTCAAACGGCTCCGCCGATTCATCTCAGTTCAAAGACCAGTAAACAATCAGGAAAGGACAATGTTCCATGCGAATTATACCGAAGAAAACCAAAGTCATGACCGAGCTTTTCAAGGGCGTTTCCATTGTCGATGTGGCAATCGGACTTTTCGGCGCCCTGATAGCCGTTGCGCTTATTACCTCGAACATTCCGTACAACGGCTGGCTGGCGCTGCTTGACGCGGTTATATTTGTGGTGCTTATTATGCCTCTCGATGATGAAAAGGTGTATCTGCTCCTGTTTCACGGCATAAGACATCTGGCTCAGCCCTCGGTCATTACCGACCAAAAGGGCAAATCAGCGGCAAGCGTGCGGGATATTACTCCTTTCGAGGGCTTCGACGGGGATCTTATCAGCTACGGTCAGTATTACGGCGCAGTTATCGAGATTCCCTCCATCGAGTTCAGATTTCTTTCCGAAAGCCGCCAGAACACCATGATCGACCGCGTTTTAGGCTCGGTTATCAGAACTATTTCGGGCAATCAGACAGGCGCTCTCGTAAAAATCGACCGCCCCATTATCTACGACCGCTTTATTGCAAGCGAACAGAAGAAAATGGAGGAGCTTAAGCAGGCGTTCGTCCGCGGACTTATCGACGAGGAGGAGCTTACCGTCCGTATCGGCATTATCCACGACCGAATCGCCGACATTGAGCGAATCAATTTTGATGATAAGGTTTACCGTTCGTTCCACTACCTCGTTTTCTTCGACGGCAAGAAGCAGATACTGGAGGATCAGGTGCGCAGCGCGGTGGCTCAGCTTACAACCGGCGGACTTGACGTACACCGTCTGAACCAAAAGGAGCTGGCGGTTTTCCTCAAGTATCAGTATAATCAGGTGTTTGACGAACGCGAGATCGATAGCCTTGACCCTGCGGACTATATGGACTGGATTCTGCCGAAAAAGGTGGAATTCACCTCCCGTATGGTGAAGTATGACGGACTTATCACTCACACCCTTAAAATAACCGATTACCCCCAGTTTGTAACCAATGCCTGGGGCTATCGCCTTTTCAATATGCCCAACACCCGCGTTGTGATGAAGTTCAAGCCGGTTGACCGCTACCAGTCGATTCGCCGAATCGACCGCGCAATCGACGAGCTTCGCGGACAGAGCGGCGAAACGGGCAAAACCTCCAAGCTTATGGAGCTAAGCGATCACATAGACAGCCTTTCCGAGCTGCTCGCCCTGCTCCAGAGCGAAAACGAAACCCTTTTCGACACCAATACATACGTTACAATATACGACTACGAGCTTACCCAGCGCTATCGGGATATGAGGGAGGGAAAAAAGGTAACTTCCTCCTCCCAGTACACCTCGCTCAAGAAGAAGATAAAGCGCACCCTCGCGGAAAACAGCTTCAAGACACAGGATCTGTTCATGCAGACCTTTGAAACCTACGCAAGCGCCAATATTTCCGCCTACGACTGCTTTACGGCAAAGAGCAGAGGAATCCACTCCTCCTCTATCGCGGCGGTGTTCCCCTTCGTTTACCCCGACCTTCTCGACGACGGCGGCGTAAGCTTCGGAAAGAGCAACGGCACTCCGATTTTCGTAAACTTCTTCAAGCGCGACAGCGAGCGCGTAAACTCCAACATGGCGGTTATCGGTAAGTCAGGCTCCG
Organism: uncultured Ruminiclostridium sp.; assembly: GCA_934462775.1. GTDB lineage: Bacteria > Bacillota > Clostridia > Oscillospirales > Ruminococcaceae > Ruminiclostridium_E. The sequence continues at coordinate 10,716 of CAKSIR010000022.1, read as the reverse complement.
GTAAATCCTTTGCGACCAAGACGATTCTTTCCAACCTTGCCGCCGACAACAGCAAGATTTTCATTCTCGACCCTGAAAACGAGTACGGCGCTCTTGCGAGAAACCTTGACGGAAAGGTGATCGACGTAGGTAAGGCGACCGAGGGCAATCTGAACCCGTTCCACATTATTACCAGCGCCGCTGACGAGGACGACGACGGCGAAGGCTCAAACAGCTTTAACGCTCACCTTCAGTTCCTTGAGGAATTTTTCAGGCAGATTCTCCCCAACGTTGACAACGACGCAATGGAATATCTGAACAACCTGTTCGTCCGTCTTTACTCCGAAAAGGGCATTGACGCCGACACCGACCTTTCCAAGCTTAAGGCGGAGAGCTACCCGATTTTCGACGACCTGTACGACAAAATACTTATCGACTTCCAGATGTCCAACAGCGAGTATATGAAAAAGAACCTGCGTATCCTGCTTAACTATGTTTCAAAGTTTGCAACGGGCGGCAGAAACTCCCACCTGTGGAACCACGCCGCGTCCATTGATACAAAGGAAAACTTCATCGTGTTCAACTTCCAGTCCCTGCTGTCCAACAAGAACAACGTTATCGCCAATGCGCAGATGCTGCTTGTTCTTAAATGGCTTGACAACGAGATAATTAAGAACAGGGACTACAACCTCAAGCACCGCGCTAACAGAAAAATCGTTATCGTAATAGACGAGGCCCATGTTTTCATTGACGAAAAGTACCCGATTGCCCTTGACTTCATGTTCCAGCTTGCAAAGCGTATCAGAAAGTACAACGGTATGCAGATAATCATTACGCAGAACATCAAGGACTTCGTAGGTACGGAGGAAATCGCAAGAAAGTCAACGGCTATCATCAACGCCTGCCAGTATTCTTTCATTTTCCCCCTTGCGCCTAACGATATGCACGACCTTTGCCGCCTGTACGAAAAGGCGGGCGCAATCAATGAAAGCGAGCAGGAGCAGATTATAAGCAACCCGCGAGGCAGGGCATTTGTTGTTACCTCTCCCGCAAACCGCACCTGCGTTGACATTGTGGCAAACGGTGATGTGGAAAGGCTGTTCAGAGAATGAAAAAGATAGCTGCTGTAATCGCCCTTGCGGCGGTTCTTACCATGTCCGCCTGCGCCGGCGGAAACGACGCGCTGCCGAAATCCCTTACCGTTGCGGTGATTAACGGCGAGGATTCGGAGAATATGTATTCCGAATGTATTCAGTACGCAATTGATACTGCGGAAAAAACAGGCCTGCCTTACGAAATCGCTTTCTGCAATTCTGACGATGAAGTGATTGAAATGCTTGAGTCGGGGGAGGCGGATTTCGCAGTGCCAACCATTCAGCGCACCAACATGATAGGCTCGGATTACCTTGTGACCGTGCCGTATCTTACCGTAAATATGTGCGCCGTTTACAGCGATGTTGACTACAAATACCGCCTGGCGGATTTTGACGGCAAGGTTACCGCGGTTTCGTCCGACTTTTCGGAAATGACCGACGAGGAAAACGGTGAATTTGCGGTTATGGACGCGGTTCAGGCGACAGACGCGCTTATTGTGGGAAAAATAAACGCTTATTTCTGCGCTCCCGACAAGGCGGCGGAAATTGCGGAAGAGTTCGGCTTTAAGGTGAACAATCTTTACGATGCCAGCGCGCAGAAATACGTTTTCGCCATGAAAAGGGGCAGCAGCGAGCTGAAAGCGCTCCTTGACGGCGCAATTTACGAAATTAGTTAATCTAACGGTGAGAGGACAATAAAATGGCATATTTCGACAGTCCTAAAAACAGAGCCTTCTGGCAGAAAGAGCTGGACGGACTGAAAAAAAAGCGCGAGGCTTACATGAACGGCGAAGAGGATTTAGCGTCCGACAGTCCCATTCAGAAAAGCATGAGCAAAAACGGCTATCTCTGCGAGGAAATATCATTCGAGCAGCTTAACGAAGAGGTTTTCGGCAAAAAGACGGAAGTGCTTTATCTTCCGCCGCAGAAAACCATGCAGAAGGAGCTTCAGCATGAAATGTAAGATAGCGGCTGTTATTGCCGCCGCCGCAATGTGCTTCCTGCTTACGGCGAGGGTTTTCGCAGAGGCGGAGGATTACGGCACGGAAATACCGTCCGGCGCTGAAGCCGCCGACAGCGGAGAAGCGGCGGAAAACGGCGCCGACCTTGTGTACAGCAGCGAAACCGAGCTGTACACCTTTACCTTTGACAACGGCGAAACTCTGTACTCCACAGCATCTCTCAGCGCAGACTCGGATATTTCCTACCTGTGGCTGAGCTGGAGCGAAAACGTGGAGGTAATTCTCATGCTCAACGGCGAGGATATAGGCTACACCAAGGGCAGTATCCTTTCCGAAAGCGGCAGCTACACGCTGTACGCCATTTCGGACGTTCAGACCGTTCAGTTCAGCTTTTCGCTTGAATCGGAAATGTCCGTCAAGGACGGACGCTTTTCGGGAGCTTACGAAAACGGACGCTTTTCCGCCGACGGGATAACCTCCAACGTGCTTGACGGCGAAACGATTGCCTTTCCTGCGGAAATTTCCGTAGAGGATAACTATATATGCACTGTCACTCACGGCGATGATACGTCCACGATGAGCCGCAGCATCTACCTGTCCGAAGATGGAGATTACAGCCTTATCTTTACCGACATGACAGGCGGAAAAATATACCACCTTTCCTTTGTCATAATGCAGAAGCCCAGCGGGAACGCCGATATTTTCACTGTGCCCGCAGGCTATGAAATAACCTCCGCCGCAGTGGACGGAGAGGAAATTCCGCACGGCAGGGTCCTCCTTATGGATAAGGACGGAAGGTATGAAATTGCCTATTCCAACGGTACCGTAAACAGGACAATGACCATCGTCCGCGACACAAAAGCGCCTGTGCTGTATTTTAACGGCGGACGCAGTCTTACCTTCAGCGACCCCGTTGTAATTACCGCCGACGGAGAGTATACCTACGAAATACTTAAAGACGGATTCAACTACACCATGCGGGACGATACCCTTTCCGCGTCGGGAATTTACAGAATAAACGCGTCAGACGAAGCGGGGAACACAGCGACCTACCGCGTTGTAATCGAGGCGAAATCGGGCGTTGCCCCCGCGGGAATAATTATCAGCTCGGCGGTTGTAGTTATTATCCTTGCGGCGTATTTCATCTACCATAAGACCCATCCGCTGAGGGTAAAGTAACGAAAGGAGAAGCTATGAGAAAGCCTGCAGCCGTATTACTTATAATTGCAATGCTGCTTTTCAGCGGCTGTGCCGATTCAATCATAGTAAAGGTCGCCGTAGACGGCGAAGTGACAAAGCCCGCAATCACCGAACGGGAAAGCGGCGGCGGCAGCAGCAGCGCTATGCCGACCCACAAGATGGAATATATTTATTCCGGCGGAAATCCTGCGTTCAAGGTTGACGACAGAGTTAAGGACAGCTTGTCCGAATTCATAGTCATTGACTATATTGAAAGCTCGGGAGATTTTCTCTATATATATTCGGGCGTTTTATCTGCCTCGGCAAATACCGAGTCGAACGCTTATCAGAATTATTACGTCTGCTTTGCCGCATACAATATAAATACAATGAAATACAAAAAGATATATGGCTTTGAGATTGGTTCCTATGACGGTCCTCCCAGCCTTCACTATGCGGAGGGCTATAATAAGTGCTATTTTGTGCAGCTTTCCGGCAAACTGCTGTATTATCAGTATTCGTCCGGCGTTATTGCGGTATACGTATTTCCGAAACAAATGGGCGAAATATATGTGGCGCTGAGAGATGCTTATAACGGACAGAAGGCAACTCCTCATGAGTGCGTCGGACTTTATCCCGCCAATAAGGAAAAAGGGGTTTACGTCTGCTATATGCTTTACGAGGAGAATTACACGTCCGACGACATTGACTCCGAGGAGATAGAGGACGACAGCGAAAGCCCGTTTAAAAACGTGGTTTATGGCCTTTATTATGCGGATTTCGATTCTCCCGGCGAAAGCGGACCGGTAGAAAAGCTTCCCGACGGAACGAGTTTTTACAACTCCTGCACGTTCCCGTCAAACGGCGCAAGAATTTACTCCGAGGGCAACAGCTATTACTATCAGCACGGCTCTATAAAATCTGACATAGGCTCTAATCCTTCAGAAGACGTTAACGTTACGGCATACAGCAGCAACGGCGGTAATTACTTTGTTCGCTTTAAGGAGGATTACGCGGCGATAAGCAAATTTGATAACGAATACGGCAGCGACGGCAGTCCGGTCAGCGTAAATATAACATATTCGGGCAGCATATACAAAAACATTTATACCACGGTTACAAATCATCAGATATATGTGAAGGACGATTCAGAATTTTACGCCGCCGCGCTTGACGGAATTTACAACAAAAACAGCTCAAGAACAAAGGAAGGCTACTATTACGCACTGTTCAGATACAGCGCGGATAAGGTGATTGCTGTCGGCTATTCCGGCAAAATCAGCACGAAGATAACCTCCTACAACTCAAAGGGAGAGGTTATCAGCACTCAGACGTCGACAAAGGAGCCGGAGCTGACCGATATTGCAAACGCCCGCTATTTCGTGTATAATATAAGTGAAATATCGTAATATGAGGTTTTTATGCTAAGGATCCTGCTTCTTTTTCTTGACTGCGCCGTTATTCTGCTTGCAGCAAATATAATGCCGATGGTAATGGCAATTGACGGACCGATTTTATCGGTTCCTCTTGCCGTTATCATTGTTTTTGCATTTGTTTTGATAAACGTATTTCCCGGAATTTACCGCGCGGGCAGGTTCAAGCTGACCGTTCTTGCCGGAGGAAGCGACCTGCTGTCAGCGTTCATGATAACCCTTGCGCTTGAAATAGCCGCCTTTACAGCCATGGTTTTAAGCGGACATTACACAATCGGGCAGCTTATAGGCATAGGGGTCCTTGCGGCCATTGCCGAGGCTATTGTGTTTTGGAACGGCATTATCAGAGTGTACATGACCTCAGTGCAGCTTGGCTTCAGGACGAGAGTGCTTGGAGCGGTTTTCGGAATGATTTTTCCGCTGAACGTTTACTTTCTGGTGAAGATAATCGTTCTTACAAGGCGCGAGGCGGTGTTCGAGATTTACCGCGTCAAGCTTGAGGAAAGCCGCAGAGGACAGGACATATGCAAAACGAAATACCCTCTGCTGCTTGTTCACGGCGTATTCTTCCGCGACAGCAGCGCGCTCAACTACTGGGGCAGAACTCCCGAAGCCCTCATTCAAAACGGTGCGGAGATTTACTACGGCGATCAGCAGAGCGCTCTTTCAGTTATTGACAGCGCCCGCGAGATTGCAGGCAGGATTGAGGAAATAATCCGCCGCACAGGGGCTGAAAAGGTGAATATAATCGCTCATTCAAAGGGCGGACTTGACTGCCGCTATGCAATATCCAACCTTGGCATGGACAAATATGTGGCAAGCCTTACCACAGTGAATACTCCTCATCACGGCTGCCTTTTCGTTGAACACCTGTTCGACAGGATTGCGCCGCCGGTAAGAGAAAAAATGGCGCTTGCCTACAATACGGCGCTGAAGAAAATAGGGGACAAAAGTCCCGACTTTCTTGCGGCGGTGGGCGATCTGCGCAACAGCAGAGTCGAAGAGCTGAACGCGGTAACTCCCGACATGGAGGGAGTTTTCTACCAAAGCTGCGGCTCCATGGCGCGGAGAGCGAAAAGCGGCAGATTTCCGCTGAACGTTTCCTATCCTCTCGTCAAAAAGTACGACGGCGCAAACGACGGACTGGTTGCCACCGAATCAATGAAGTGGGGCGACAATTTCCGCCTTGTAAGCGTCAAGGGAAGGCGCGGCGTTACCCATGCGGATATGATAGACCTAAACAGAGAAAACATTCCCGGCTTTGACGTCAGGGAGTTTTATGTGGGAGTGGTCAGCGACCTGAAAAACAGGGGGTTCTGACATTTCCCGATATATCACCACAAAGGAGAAAACCATGAACATTATCAAAAACGCAGAGAACGATACTCTCACAATAACAATCGAAGGCAGACTTGACACAAACACCGCTCCGCAGCTTGAAAGCGAGCTTAAAGCTTCTGTCGAGGGCGTAAAGAAGCTGGTGCTTGACTTTACAAAGCTTGAATACGTTTCCTCGGCAGGGCTTCGCGTAATACTCGCGACGCAGAAGCTGATGAACAAGCAGGGCAGCATGGTTATCACAAACGTAAAGCCTACCGTTATGGAGGTATTTGAAATCACCGGTTTTGTTGATATTCTGACCATCGAATGAGCACAGCGGCAAAAGAGGCGTACAAGCTCGGTCAGAACGACCGTTTCTTAAAGAAAACCTTCGGCAGATACCTTATACCGACTATGGTGGGAACTCTGGGCGGAACCATAAACGTACTGGTTGACGGCATAATCGTAGGTCAGAAAATAGGCTCGGACGGACTGGCGGCGGTAAGCATCTGTATGCCCGTTTATCTGCTGCTTTGCACCGTGGGGTCGCTGCTTGTTTCGGGGGGCTGCGTCTGCTCCTCCCGCGAAATAGGATCGGGCGATATGAAAAAAGCCGTCCGGATTTTTAACAGCGTTACCCTTTATGCGGCGGCGGTTTCAATTATCATAACCGTAATCGGCGGACTTTTAGCCGCGCCTGCTGCCGCGGTTCTTTCAGGCGGCGGCAGCCTTTACGAAATGGTCTATGACTATTCGCTGGTGACGCTGCTGGGCTCGGCGGCGAAAATCATGGTGTACATACCGATATACTACCTTCGCCTTGACGGAAAAAGCAAGCAATCCTCCGTCTGTGCTCTGATTATGACCGCCGCCAACGCGGCGCTTGACCTGCTGCTTATTTTCGGGCTTGATATGGGAATTACGGGGGCTGCGCTTGCAAGCGTAATAGCCTCGGCGTCAGCCTGCGCGGTTGGCTTTGTTTTCCTTGCAAAAAGCGACAACTTCCGCTTCAGGCTTGAATTTGAAAAGCCAAGACTGCTGCTTTCCGTTGTAAAATTCGGCAGCCCTGCGGCAATGGACAATCTCATGTCCGCGCTGAGAGTGCTGTTTCTGAACTCGGCGCTGCTTTCCTTTGGCGGAAACATTATGGTTTCAGTATTCTCGGTGGTGAACAGCCTGAGCGAGTTCGCTCTTTTTGCGGTAAACGGCATACCTCAGACCGCCGCGCCCATTATCGGCATTTACAGCGCCGAGCGCAACAAGGGCGGTCTTGCCATAATGCTCAGGCAGGAGCTTCGGGCGGCGGCAATAAGCGTTATTTCCTACGGTGCGCTGATATCCGTTTTTTCCGCGCAGATAGGCGCGCTGTTCGGCGTTGACTGCCCTGTTACGGGAGCGGTCGTCTGCCTTGCGGCAGGGCTTGCGTTCGGCAGTCTGAACAACATTCTGGCAGGCTATTACAGCAGCTCCGGTCATGTGGCAATCGCCAACACCATAACCGTATCCCGCATTTTCGTCTGCACGGTAATAACCTTGACCGCGCTTATAAGGCTTGGCGGCTATGTGTGGCTGTTCCTGCCGCTGACGGAAATTCTGACGCTTCTGCTGACCTTGGGCATACTTGCGGTACAGAGAGCGAAAAACAGGTCGCGCACGTTCTTCCTGCTGAACGACAAGGGCAGCGACGAACACGTCCTTGACTTCTCGGTTTCGTCAAGTAGCGAGGAAATCTGCTCCGCCAGCGAAAAAATCAGCGACTTCTGCGGCGAAAACGATATGTCCCCCGCTCAGACAATGAAAATCAGCCTTGCTATTGAGGAAATCCTCACAATAATGACCCAAAAATGCTTTGGCGACGGAAAGGAGCATACCTTCGACCTGAGAGCCTTCAGCACGGCGGCAAGCACAGGCATAAGAATACGCTGCCTTGGCAGGAAATTCAACCCCATGACCCTCCTCGAAACGGACGAAAACGGCGACGAAAGCATGGGCGTTAAAATCATAGCCGCAATGGCTAAATCAGTGGATTATCAGTGTGTTTTCGGCGCGAACAGCCTGATGATAATTATATAGGTCTACGGAGATGCAGCAAATGAACATAAATATTAAGTCGGCGGCGGCAAAGCCGCTGCACGGGTGCGACATTGAACAGGTGAACGATTTTTGCGGCGCTTATCTCGGCAAAGGGCTTTACACCCCCCAAAGCCTTGCGGAAATTGCGAAAACCCCGAACCGGTTTTTCTACGCTTTTTTTGACGGCGGCGAAATAGCGGCAATCTTCTACTGCTACTGCGATACGGGGGAAAACGCGGCGGCGGATATTTCCGAAAAAATCCTTGATTACTGCGGCAGGGACGAAAAAGTCGGAGTGTTCCGCTCCATAGCCGTTGACCCTAAGTACAGAGGGACGGGGCTTTCGGAGCAGCTGCTTGACGCTTTCGGCTCTGCGCTGTTCAACGATTACCGCGTCAGCCGCATTTTCGCCCTTGCATGGATAAAGGGAGACTTTATTCCTGCGGGAAAGCTGCTTAACGGCGCGGGCTTTTCCGCAGCGTGCAGAATAAGCCGCCCGTGGTACGGCGTCGAAAACATGGTCTGCCCCTTCTGCGGAGGGCGGTGCCGCTGCGACGGAGAGCTATATATGAAACTTCGGGAGAGTGATTAAATGAAGACAAACAGGAAAGGCAAGCTTTCCGCAAAGATAATGGCGGGCTTTATATTGCTGGGCGTACTGGTTACGGCGGTTACCTGCTTTATCGGCTACAACCGCTACACTGCCGTTATGGAAAAGCTGTACAACGACAAGGCGTATCAGATAGCCTACTCCGCTGTCGCATACATTGACGGCGATAAGGTCGAGGAATATTTCAAGGAGATAAAGGCCTGCGCAACCGACGAGGAAAGGGCTGCCGCCGCCGAAAGAATATCCTCCGACGAGAAGTATCAGAGCGTGCTGACGCTTATAAACTCCCTGCGCAGCAACATGAACGCTAACTACATTTACGTTGCCGATATGCGCACCGAAAACGGAATTGAGTCAAATCTCACATACCTTATGGACGCGGATAACCCCGACGACAGCTTCGAGCCATTCGTTCCCGGCGACGTAAGTCCCATGAACGCGGATTTCCTTGACGACGCGAAGTACATTTACGATACGGCGGGCAGACCCGACAACTATTTCTACTCCCACAGCGCTTTCGGCTACAACACCTCCGCCATTGCGCCCATACAGAACAGCGCAGGCGATGTTGTGGGCATTGTGGGCGTTGAAATCGCTATGGAGAACCTGCAAAGCGCCAGAACGGCGTATATCCTCTACGCGGCGCTGTTTTCAGCTCTTGTAACGGCGGCGGTGGTTGTTCTTATGCTGTTTGCGGTGAAAAAGACGCTGCTTACGCCTATCAGGATCATCACTGACGAGGCGGACGACTTTGCGGAAAACGAAGCGCGCGTTTCCGAAAAGTTAGGGCTTATCAAGACCAACGACGAGATTGAAACCCTTGCGGGAAGTATTCTTCAAATGGAGCATAATATCCGCGAGTACATTGACAACATAACCGCCATAACCGCCGAAAAGGAGCGTATCGGCGCGGAGCTTTCCGTTGCGTCGCAGATTCAGTCGGATATGCTGCCGACCATTTTCCCGGCGTTCCCCGAAAACAGCCAGTTTGACATTTACGCCCACATGGACCCTGCAAAGGAGGTAGGCGGCGACTTCTACGACTTCTTCCTTGTTGACGACGACCACCTTGCGGCGGTAATCGCGGACGTATCGGGCAAGGGCGTGCCTGCGGCGCTGTTCATGGTAATTGCCAAGACGCTTATCAAGAACCATGCGCAGAACGGCGAATCCCCTGCCGACATTTTCACAAACGTAAACGCTCAGCTTTGCGAAAGCAACAAGGAGGGTATGTTCGTAACCGCGTGGCTCGGCATACTTACTCTTTCAACAGGCGAGCTGAAGTACGTCAACGCAGGTCACAATCCGCCCCTTATCAGGCGCAGGGACGGCGGCTACGGCTATTTCAAGACCCGTCCCGGCTTTGTGCTTGCAGGCATGGAGGGAATCAAGTACCGTCAGGGTGAAACGGTGCTTGAAAAGGGCGAGAGCCTGTTCCTTTATACCGACGGCGTTACCGAGGCGACCAACGGCTCCGATCAGCTTTACGGCGAGGACAGACTGCTTGAGATGCTCAATGCGAACGCCGATGTGCAGCCGACCGAGCTTTTGCCCGTAATCAGAGCGGATATTGATAAATTTGTAGACGGTGCTCCGCAGTTTGACGACATTACAATGCTGAGCCTGAAATATTGCGGAGAGAAAGGTGAATAATATGAAAAAAATTACTGTACCTGCTAAGACAGATGAGCTGGAAAGAGTTCTTGATTTTGTAAACGAAACCCTTGAGGGAACGGACTGCTCAATGCGCATACAGACCCAGATTGACATTGCCGTTGAGGAAATTTTTGTAAACATTGCAAACTACGCCTACAACCCCGAAATCGGCAAGGCTGAAATTGTGGTTGAGATAACCGAGAAGCCTGTAACGGTTGCAATCACCTTTGAGGACAGCGGCGTGCCGTACAATCCCCTTGAAAAGCAGGACCCTGACATTACCCTTAACGCAGAGGAGCGCGACATCGGCGGCTTGGGCATTTTCATGGCGAAAAAGAGCATGGACGACATCGAATACACTTACCGTGACGGCAAAAACATTCTCACTATCAAAAAAGCCCTCTAACAAG
>CAKSIR010000021.1 GCA_934462775.1 uncultured Ruminiclostridium sp. | reverse complement strand
AATCACTTCTGGGAGAAGTGATTATTCCAGCTTGTTGTAAATAGCGATTATTCTTTCAATTCTCAGGGCTGCAATAAGGTTTGACGCAAAGACGTAATCCGAAAAGCTGCCGCCGAGAATTTCCTCAATCTTTTTAAGTCTGTACCGCAGAGTGTTTTTGTGTATGAACATGACCTCTGCGGTTTTTTCTGCCTGAAATCCGTTTGCCGCATAGCAGCGGAGAGTGTCAATAAGTATTCCGCCGTTCTGGGAGTCGTATTCAAGCAGCGGCGCAAGGGTTGTGTTGTAGTAATCCTGAAGGACTTTCTTTTTTTCAATGCCGAAAAGCAGCTTGGCAAAGCCCATGTCCTCGTAGTAGAACACGCTGCCCGAGCTCCAACCGCTGTCGTCAATTTCGATAGCGCGTATTGCCTCAAGCTTTGCTCTTGCGAAATGGGCGAGGTTGGCGTGATTATCGCTTACTCCCAGGGAAACGCGGAAGTCTTTTTCGAAATAAGACTGCACCCGCTGCTGAAGCTTTTCCGCAAGCAGGGCTGCGTCGGCTTTAGTGCTTTCCTGTTCGTACCATGCGTTTACAATGAGCTGCTTGTTGACAAAGTAAATGCAGTACTTTTTAACCATGCTGCGCAGTGTGCTGTCTATGGTTTTGACGATGTATTCGTCGTTTATCATGGCAATATCGCTGCATTCGTTGTCATCGCTGTGCAGCGGGCGGAAATACACCACAAAGGTGCGGTAATTTCCCACGACAGGATAGCCGTAGCTTTCGGCGCGGTTGAGGGCAAGCAGAATATCGTCCATGCTCTCGCTCATCAGCCCGTGGATTACGTCTGAAGGAAGTCCTTCCACTGTGTTGCTTTTCACAATAAATCTGTTTGCCTCCTTCTGAAAATTCATCATGTGTACCGACCACGGAATTTCAATTACAGCAAGCTGCGACTGCTCGGCGTACTGAAGCACGGAGGCAGGAATTTCCTTTAGGTACATTTCGTTGAAGGATACGGCAATTGCGGAGGCTCTGCCTTTAACGCAGGACTCAAACATATCGGCGAGCTCCTTTTCGGGGTCGGAAAGCTTTTCGGTTCTAGCGATTGTAACAATCTCTCCGCCCGAAAGCGGCAGGTCAAAGTCGGCAACCTTTGCAGGACAGACCCAAGTTACCGTTTTGTCAAGACAGTCCGCTCCCGCCAGTATTTTAGCGTCCTTTAAGGAGCTTATTTTCATCAGGTCGCGTAATTTCGTAATCATAACATTTCCCTCTTAATACAAAAGGGCGCACGCCCGATTGGGTATGCGCCTTTGCTTATGAGTACATTATATTACAGAATTCGACAAATTTCAAGAGGGCGAATATATTTTCTGAAGCAGAAAGCCATATCCTTTGGTATATCAATAGCCTGTCTTTTCCTTGAGAATGTGCATTGCGGCAGCCATATAGGCGTTCTGCCACGCATAGCTGTTTATGTAGGACTCGGGCTTCATGCGCTCAATCATGGTCTTTAAGGGAGTGTATTCTTCGAAATCGGTTCTTACCGTTATGTCACCCGCCTTTTCGAGGGCTTCAGCCTTTGTGCAGGGAAATGTAATTCCCGCCTTTATACACGCCTTGTTGAAAAAATGCTCCTCTGAACGAAAAACCTTGCTCATTTTAAACTCCTCCTTACTTCTTCTGATTGTAAACCGTATAATCTTCGTAGCCAAGACCTACGCCGTCCTGGTCGGGGCAGGAAGCGCCTCTGTGGAGAGAGTTCCACAGCATGGAGCTTGCAAACATAGGCGCGCAGCTGCCTGTCGGGATAAGCGTAAAGAAAATTCCCGGAGCGGAATTTGCCTGATACTGAACATTTCCCATTGGGTCGACTACCATTGACTTTCCGAAGTAGGAATAAGCCTCGTCCATACAGCAGGAGTTAAGTCCCACTACCCAGTAGCCGTTGAATGCTGCGCCTGCACGATTGGACAGTTCCCACCAGCCCTCGCCCGGGGTCATCCAGTGAGAAATGTGTAGCACAAGGTTTGCGCCCTTGTAGGCAGCCTCGCGGTAGCATTCGGGATAAAGTCCGTCGGCGCAGATAACAAAGGCAATCTTAGCGCCTTTAGGACCGTCAATGACCTTCATTTCTCTGCCCGGAACGGTTGGTTCAAGTGAAATTGCAGGGTTCATCTTGACGTAAGTGTCAACGATGTTGCCCTCGTTGTCTATCATGATGGCGGTGTTTTCGATAAATCTGCCGTCGTCGGGCTTAATCCACGGGTTGAAGGCGCCCCAGACATCAAGCTCCTTGCATTTTTCGCGGACGCGCATAATGTTTTCGTCGTCCATTTTCATTCCAACCTCAACCCACTTTACAGGCGACATTCCCTGGAAACAGCATTCGGGGAAAACAATCATGTCAACGCCCGGATTGCCGCATACCGCTCTGTCCATATACTCTAAGATGCGGTCGGTATTTTTTCTTACATCGTCCATTGTTTCTGCGCTGATTGGGTCAAACTGTACGCAGGAAAGTGATAAAAGTCCGTTTCCAAATTCTTTGCTCATAATTGTTACTCCTTTTCTGTTGCTTTGTCAAAGTGGTGGCAGCAGCAGTAGTGACCTGCGCCCACTTCGCGTCTTTCAGGTATATCGGTGTTGCATATTTCCGTTGCGTATGGGCAGCGGTTGTGGAATACGCAGCCTGAGGGCGGATTTATCGGCGACGGCAATTCGCCGTGAAGTACGATTCGTTCCCGCTTGGCTGAGGGGTCGGCTTCGGGAACTGCGGAAAGCAGCGCCTGTGTGTATGGATGAATCGGGTTTGCAAAAAGCTCGTCGCTGGGGGCTTCCTCGACAATGTGTCCCAGATACATAACGCCTATTCTGTCTGAAACGTAGCGGACAACGCTCATGTTGTGGGAGATGAAAATGCAGGTAAGATTCATTGTTTTTTTCAGCTCTCTCATCAGGTTCAGCACCTGCGACTGAGTTGAAACGTCAAGGGCTGAAACAGGCTCGTCGCAGATAAGCAGCCCCGGATTTAGGATAAGCGCTCTGGCAAGACCGATACGCTGACGCTGACCGCCTGAAAACTCGCTGGGATAGCGGTTGTACTGATCCTCGCGGATACCTACCTTTTTCAGCATTTCGAGAGCCTTTGCCTTGTATTCCTCGTCGGAACCGCACATTTTGTAGATACGCAGCGGTTCTTCAACGATTTTGCCGATAGTGATTCGCGGATTCAGCGATGTGTACGGATCCTGGAAAATCATCTGCATATCCTTGCGCATTTCGCGCATACGGTATGGGTTAAGCTCGTTTATTTCGTAGCCGTTGTATTCAAGCATACCGTTTTCGGGAATGTCAGGCTCAACAAGACGCAGAATACATCTGCCCGTGGTGCTTTTGCCGCAGCCTGTTTCTCCCACAAGACCCAGTGTTTCGTTTTCGTAAAGGTCAAAGGAAACGTCTGTAACAGCCTTTACGGAAACCTCTTTCTTTCCGAAAATGCTCTTGCTGATCGGGAAGGTCTTGTACATATGCCTTACCCTAAGTATCAGTTTTTTCTCGGTTGTTTCAGCCATTTATCTCATTCCTTTCCGTTGAATTTGGGGGCGCTGCCGTTGCATGGGTGCCAGCAGTATGCGTAGTGTCCGTTTTCAAGCTCCACCTTTGGCGGCGGGTTATCTCTGCAATAGGACTTTGCATAAGGGCATCTGTCGCTGAAGCGGCAGCCTTTGCCAACGCTGTCCAGTCTTGGAACCGAGCCGTCAATCTGATATAAATCCTGATTTCTGTCGGTTTTGAGCGTTGGAATTGACTTCATAAGTCCGTTTGTGTAAGGGTGAATCGGACGGTTGAAAATGTCGTCCGTAAGTCCGTTTTCGATTTTCTGTCCGAGATACATAACGATAATTCTTGAACAAACCTGAGCAACGACTCCCAGATCGTGAGTGATAAGAATAACGCCCATGTTCAGCTTGTCGTGCAGGTCTTGAATTAAATCCAGTATCTGCGCCTGAATAGTTACGTCAAGGGCGGTTGTAGGCTCGTCCGCGATAAGCAGTGACGGCTCGCAGGCAAGCGCCATAGCTATCATTGCCCTCTGACGCATACCGCCCGACATTTCGTGAGGGTAGCTGTTTACACGCTGGTCGGGGGCGGGGATTCCCGTAAGCCTTAAAAGGTTGATTGCCTTTTCCTTGGCTTCCTTTTTGGAAATGGTCTTGTTGTGAACGAGAATTGCTTCGGAAATCTGGTCGCCTACGGTGAGAACGGGATTCAGCGAGCTTAACGCGTCCTGGAAAATCATTGCAATCTTATTGCCCCTTATGTCTGCCATTTCCTTTTCAGGGAGGGATAACAGGTTCTTTCCTCTGAACATTATCTCGCCGGAGTAAGCTGCAAGCTTTTTTTCGTCATAAAGGCGCATTATCGACTGGGAGGTAACGCTTTTTCCGCAGCCTGACTCGCCTACGATACCGAGAATTTCGCCCTCGTGAACCTGAAAGGAAACACCGTCAACCGCTGTATTTGTACCTCTGATTGTGTGGAACACCGTGCGGAGGTTTTTTACTTCCAATAATTCCTGCATAAATAACCATTCCTTTCCTGTTGCTTTTCATCAGTTGGACTGAGGGTCGAGTACATCTCTCATGCCGTCGCCCAGCAGGTTTACGCCAAGTACCAGCAGAATCATTATAAGTCCCGGAATGAATGTCATCATAGGGTCTTTTAAGAGTACGGACTTTGCGTCGAAGAGTATGTTGCCGAGGCTTGGCTCAGGAGCAGGTACGCCTACGCCGATGAAGCTCAGCGATGATTCAACGATGATTGATGACGCGAAGATGAAGGTTGCCTGAACGATGATAGGGGAAATGATATTGGGGAGAATGTGCCTGAAGAGTATCCGCGGCCATTTTGCGCCGATTGAGCGGCAGGCTTCAATGTAGGTCTGCTCCCTTACGGAAAGGGTTGAGGCTCTTGCTACACGGGCGATTGACGGAGTGTAGATGATAGTCAGCGCAACAATTACGTTGTTTACGTTAGGGTCGAAAATCGCCATAAGCACCAGCGCCAGCAGGATTGCAGGCACGCTCATCAGCGCCTCGCATATTCTCATTATGATGTTGTCAAGCAGTCTGAAGTAGCCTGCCAGAAGTCCCATGAGAACGCCTAAAACCGATGACAGAACCGAAACCATAAGACCGATGTAAAGGGAAACGCCAATACCGTGTACGCAGCGTGAATAAAGGTCGCGTCCCATTGTGTCAGTACCGAAAAAATGTTCGGCGGAGGGCATTGAAAGACGGTCGGTAACGCTTAATGTGTACAGGTCGTAATTCGAAGTGAAAAAACGTCCGAATATTGCGAAAAGTATCATGAAAAGAGTGATGAAAAAGCCGATTACGGCGAATTTGTTTTTCGTGAACACTCTGAATTTCAGCGCCAGTCCCTCGGGGGACTTTTTTTCTTTTGCTGTTTTCATAATGTACCCCCTTACTTTGCCTTGCCGGTGATTTTAACGCGCGGGTCGAATACTCCGTATAGAAGGTCAACAACAAGGTTGATTATGATGAAGATTACGCATATTGTCATTACGATACCGAGAATTGTAGGGTAGTCGCGCTTGCCGACAACGGAGATAAGCAGCTGTCCTATTCCGGGAATGTTGAATATCATTTCAACAACCGCAGCGCCTGCAATAAGTCCGCCGTAGGTTTGACCGAGAACGGTGAGAATCGTGTTGAATGAGTTTTTCAGCGCGTGCTTGTAGAAAATGAGCGTACCTTTAAGACCCTTTGCCTTGGCTGTTTTGATGTAGTCCGTTCCTAAAACGTCAAGCATTGCCGAACGGGTCATTCGGGTGATGTAGGCAATGTTCAGAATCGACAGGGACAGGACGGGAAGCACCATGTACATCAGGGATTTTCCGACGCCGTCCTCCAGCGGGAAGTAGCCCGATGTAGGCAGGATATTCAGCGTTACGCCGAAGAAGAAAATCAGGATAATACTCAAAAGGAACGTCGGTATTGAAATTCCTAACAGGGACAGGGAAACGATCGTTCCGTCGATAGGACTGTTTTTGTGCTTTGCCGAGAAGATTCCGAGAGGAATTGCAATCAGCATTATAACTATCATTGACGCCGTTGCCAGGTAAAGCGTCGGCAGCAGATGAGAAATTACGCTTTGGGTAACGTTCTCGTTGTTGTAGTAGGAGGTTCCCATGTCGCCTTTAACGTAGCTGCCAAGCCATTCTAAATAGCGTACAACGCCCGGCTGGTCAAGACCAAGCTCCGCAACCTTATCGGTGTATTGCTGCTGGGTGTAGTTTACGCCCAGAATCATCTGTGCAGGATCGCCCGGCGCAAGCTCCATAAGTATGAAAATAAAAACTGAAACAATCAGAAATGTAAGTATGCTCGAGCCTAAGCGCTTCAACAAATATTTTAAATATGTAAGCATACGCCACCATCCTTTCGGAAAATTAGCGCGGCGGCAAACGGTTCTTTGCCGCCGCACTCTGATTATGGATTATTGCTTAACGTTAATTCCCCAGAGGACAATTCCCATGAACGCCTTGAAGTTCTCAACATTGCTGCTTGCCATGTCGCAGTAGTAATAGTCGCCGTATTTAACGATAAGGTGATCGTCGGACGCTGCTTTCTGAAGCTTTTCCCAAGCGGCATAGGCTGAATCGAAGTCGATTGCTGTATCGTATTCGTTAAGAAGCGTTGTAAGCTCGTTGTCGTTTGCCGTGCAGAATGCAAGTCCCGTAAGTGCTGAATAGAGGTAGGAGCAGTTTGTAGGCGTGTACATTACTGCGTAGCTCATAACGAATATGTCAAAGCCGTCAAATGTGATTACCTTTGAAATCCAGTTGGACCAGTCGTAGGTTTCAATCTTTACTGTGAAGCCGACTGCCTCAAGCTCCTGTTCAAGGATAAGGGAGGCTCTGTAAAGCTCAGGGTAAGCGGAGGTTGCAAGGATTGTAACAGGTGTGCCGTCATAGTTTGCGTCAGCGAGATACTGCTTTGCAAGCTCAACGTTCTGTCCGTATGTTTCATCGGAAACGTCTGTGTGCCACTTTGATTCGGGAGCAAGGTAGCAGGAATCTGTGTAGTAGTAATCGGAATCGAGAATCGAGCCTGCCGAAAGCTCCTCAGGGCTCATTGCGTAGTAAGCTGCCGCACGGAGATTGTCGTCCTTGAAAAGACCGCCGATAAGGTTGAAGCTTACGCCGCCGTTGCAGCCCATATCCGTAATCATCTGAAGACCTGTCAGCTTAGCGCTGTCAATGTCCTCGTAGTCAAGGTTTGTGAGAATGTCATATTCGCCGTTCTGAACGCCTGCCAGGCGAACCTGAGAGTCTGAAACGAAGTAGAATGTAACGCTGTCGAAGTTTACGTTTCTGTCGCCCCACTGACCGTCAAGAGCGTATACATTGCCGCTTTCGTCTGTCGGCGCCTGATAGTCCTCAAAACGTGACATCTTGATGTACTGGGTCTGAACGTATTCTTCAAACTTGAGGGAGCCTGTACCGATGTATTCGGAAATGTCGCCCTCGCCTGCGGCTGTGATGACCTCCTCGGGCATGATTACCGGAGCCTGTGCCGGGCAGGCAAGCAGTTCAAGAAGCGTTACGCAGGACTGGTTGAGCTTGATGCCTACTGTGTAGTCGTCTATCTTGCAGAAGCCATCGTCTGTAAGAATTGCCCTTGCAGCGTAGTCTGTTTTCTTTGTGATGAGCCATCTGTTCAGGGAGGCTACAACGTCCTCGGCTTTCATTTCGTCCCCGTTGTGGAACTTTACGCCTTTGCGGAGCTTGAATTCGAATTCGGTGTAGTCGTCGTTGACTGTGTAGGATTCGGCAAGCTGCGGTTTAGGCGAGTAGCTTGAGTCAAGCTCAAACAGGCATTCGAAAATGTATCTTGTTACGTCGCGAACTGCTGTTGCACCGCTTGTATGCGGGTCAAGCGTCGGAGGTTCAACGGCAAGAGCGACTGAAATATCTTTTTTATATTCGGCTGTGGAGGAAGTATCCGCCGCGTCGCCTGTGTTGCCGTTTGTTGTTCCTGCTGTGGTGGAGTCATTGCTGCCGCCGCAGGCTGTAAGGCTTGTTACTGTCATGATTGCTGCAACCAGTGCAGACAGGAATTTTTTCTTTTTCATAGTCTTTGTTCCTTTCTCCTTTATAAAACATAAAGGACGTTGGTTTTTGTGTTCCAACGTCCTTGTTTGACTGTATTATACAACGGGAATTGCAAATTGGCAATTATGCAGGAATACAAAAAAGCCGCCGTCTTTTTGTGCTGAAATATAAAAGATGAAAACTTGCAATATAATCTATATATAAACCTAAAAATAATCCTGATAATCTTGTAAATACAGCGATAATTGTAGAGTATAACAACGGTTGATATGATTTATTGTGCAGGCGCACAATTGATAAATTTGCAAGTTTGAATTATAATAAATTCATAAATAGTAAAAAAGGTGGTGCTGCAGATGAAGATTTCCGCCGAAGAAAGAACAAGGCGGATGGGCAGCGAAAACATACCGAAGCTCATTATTCTTATGTCCCTTCCGGGCATTGCGGGAAACGTTTCGTCTGCACTATATAATATAATAGCAAGGTGGTTTGTCGGAAACTTTGTAGGCAAGGACGCGCTGGGAGCGCTGGCGCTGCTGTTTCCGCTGAGCAATCTCACCTCGGCACTGTCCCTTATCGCCACTATCGGAGGCGCGGCGCTGGTTTCGATTTCTCTTGGCAGAAACGACCGCAAAGCCGCAGACGTTTACTTTACGAATATTCTCCTATACACCGCATTGTGCGGAATGATTCTTTCTTTCCTTTACGGTTTCTTTGCGCCGCAGCTGGTTAATTTCTGCGGCGCAGACCAAACCTCCGCACTGTTTGAGCCTGCTGTGATATATACCCGAATAACCGCGGCGGGACAGATATTCCTCATGTTCAACCAGTCCCTTGCCTGTGTAATCAGAGCCGAGGGCAACACGCCTTACGCAATGTTCTCCTGCATAATCGGAGCGGTAATAAACACGGTTCTGTGCTGGCTGTTCATTGTGGTAATGGGCTTTGACATCAGGGGCGCTGCATACGCAACCGTAATCGGGCAGGTTATTTCCTGCTTTGTAAGCCTTGCATATTTTGTTGCGGGAAAAAGCGGAATGAGGTTTGCGGGCTTTAGGACGATGAAAGCGGCAATCGTGTTCAAAATTATCGCAACGGGAATTGCCTCCTCGGTTTTGCAGGGACTTACGGCGGTTATAAACATAATTGCCAACCATCAGCTGTCGGCATATGGCGTTATCTCGCTGGGAACAGGCGGAGGCGACCTTGCAATATCCGCAGTTTCGGTAATAAACACCGTTGAAACGCTGATGATAATGATAATCATGGGAATAAACCAAGGAGTTTCTCCCGTAATAAGCTACAACTACGGCTGCGGCAATTACGGCAGGGTGCGTAAGGCAACCCTTTTCGGTCAGGCAGAAACTTCGGCGGTGACGGTCATTATATGGGGACTGGCAATGGTATTTCCTCAGACGCTGTTCGCAGTGTTCAGCGGCAATGATCCGCAGCTTATGGCATACGGTCCCGACGCAATACATAAGTCGAAAATGTTTCTGCTGTTTTTGGGGTTCCAAACTCTTTCATCGCTTTACTTCTCGGCAATAGGAAAGCCGAAAACGGCGGTCTGCATCTCCGTCATAAGAGGAGCGGCTTTCATAATACCGCTGATGTATATTCTTCCGCTGTTCATGGGGCTTGACGGAGTGCTTTACGCAAGCTCGGTTTCTGATTTGCTGGCAACGGCCATTGTGGCTGTTATATATGTTAAAGGAATAAAAAAACTGCGGGCGGCTGACCCGATAACAGAGAAAGGATTGATTTTATGAAAAACTTTACAATTACGGTTGCAAGAGGATTTGGCAGCGGCGGCAAGGAGATTGCTTCGGCAGTTGCAAAAAATCTGGGCATTCACTGCTATGAGAACAGAATCCTTACTCTTGCCTCCCATTTAAGCGGACACGACGAATCAAAGTTCGTTGAGGTGGACGAAAAGCTGAGGGGCAGCTATATCGGAAACGTGCTTAAGGATCTTCCCCACACGCTGTCGCCTAAGCCTGTCACCTCTGCGTTTACATCGGATATGTACCTGTTTCAGTGTCAGGCGGAAATTATCAGAAGCCTTGCGGAAAGCGAATCCTGCGTTATTGTCGGAAAGTGCGCCGACTATGTGCTGAAATTCTTCTCCAATGTTGTAAGCGTGTACATCGAAGCGCCCAGAGCGTACTGCCTGAAACGCGTTATCGAGCGCATGGGTGTTTCCGAAAAGGAAGCTGCCAAGCTTATAACCAAAACGGACAAATACAGAGCGGATTATTACAAGTTCTACACAGGGGGCAACTACTGGACAAACCCGGTAAACTACGACATGACTCTGAATCCTGCCAGAATGGGACAGGATACCTGCATAGAGCTTATTACCGAATACTGCAAGAGAAAATTCATGAGCGAGGAATGAGAAAGGCTATGTTATGAACAGTCAGGTTATAATTGCAGTCGGCGTTGACATCGGAACCACCACAACCCAGATGATAATTTCAAGGCTTACACTTGAAAACACAGGCGGTTACGGCATGGCACCGAAAATAGAGATTACCAAAAAGGAAATTCTCCACCAGAGTGAAATTTACTTTACTCCCCTTAAAAGCGGCGGCGAAATAGACGGCGCGGCAGTGCGGAGCATTATTTCCGACGAGTTCGGAAAGGCTGCCTGCTCCAGGGACAAAATCGACACAGGCGCTGTAATTATCACAGGTGAATCCTCCCGAAAGCGCAACGCCGAGGAGGTTTGCGGAGCAATTTCCGAATTTGCGGGGGATTTCGTGGCGGCAAGCTGCGGACCTGACCTTGAATCGGTGCTTGCAGGCAAAGGCTCAGGCTGCGCGGAGCTTTCCGCTAAAGTGGAAAACATGGGCAAGGTCTGCTGCAACATTGATATTGGCGGCGGAACGTCCAATCTGTGCTGCTTTGAGGGCGGAAAAACCCTTTCGGACTGCTGCCTTGACATTGGCGGACGGCTGATTAAGGTAAACGAAAGCGGCAATATAACCTACATTGCGCCGAAGCTGAAAGCCCTTGCCGAAAGGCATGGAATCCCGCTTGAACCGGGTGATTCCCTCAGCGTGGAAAAAGCGGAGCAGGTTTGCAGTCTTATGACCCATGTTCTTGAAGCGGCAGTAGGATTGAGGGAGAAAAACGCTGATTTCGACCTGCTGCTGACCAATCATGGGCTGACGGATAAGCCCGATATTATCACGTTTTCGGGGGGCATTGCAGATTGCGTCGCCAATGATTACGAGGATTTCAGATTTGGCGACATCGGTGTAATTTTCGGCAGGACGCTTCGCAAAAGCAGATTCTTTGAAAAGAACATGATTGCCGCCGTTCCCGAAACAATGCGCGCTACCGTTATCGGCGCAGGCAGCTTTTCACTGGAGCTGTCCGGCGGCACTATTGAGTACGGCAACGTTGCTCTTCCGCTTAAAGCAATGCCCGTAATAAGGCTGACCCTTGAAAAAGACAGCGACATTGACGGCTTTGGAGAAAAGGCTGCGGAGGAAATAAAACGTTTCGCGCGAATTTATGAAAACAAGCTGCCTGCAATTTCCTTTGAGGGGATAAAAAGCCCGTCCTTCAGTCAGATAGAACGTTTAGCGGAGCAGCTTTCCGCGCTTATTAAGCAGGAAGGGCTGAAAACCCTTGCGGCAGTTGCGGAGCGGGATATGGCAAAGGCGCTTGGGCAGGCTGTAAAACGCTTTGCGGGACGCGACAGCAGCTTTATCTGCATTGACGGAATTTCCTGCAAGGAGGGCGACTTCATAGATATAGGAACCCCCGTTGCAAACGGCAAGGCAGTGCCTGTAACGGTGCGGACGCTGGTATTCGGATAAAGGGGTGTTGTTATGAAATTAAGCTGTAAACTTTACGGCGAGAACTGGACTTTCAAATCGGTAAAGGAGGTTCTCGCAAAGGCAAACGAGCCGAAGTCGGGGGATTCCCTTGCGGGAGTGGCTGCGGAAAATCCCAGAGAGCGCATGGCGGCAAAGCTGGTGCTTTCGGAGCTGCTGGTAAGCGACTTGCGCGAAAATCCGTCTGTTCCCTACGAGGAGGACGAGGTAACGCGAATTATTCAGGACGATGTTGACGAAGAGGTTTACGCCAAATTCAGGAATATGACAATAGGCGAGCTGCGGGAGTGGGTGCTTTCATACGACACTACCTCGGAGATGATTCTTGCGGCGTCCAAGGGGCTTACAAGCGAGGTTATCGCAGGCGCTGCAAAGCTTATGGGCAATCTCGACCTGATTTACGGTGCAAAGAAAATTGTTACCACCGCTCACTGCAACACAACTATCGGCGGCAGAGGAATTTTTGCCTCGCGTTTGCAGCCAAATCACCCAACGGACAACGTGCGTGGAATAACCTCCTCGCTTTTCGAGGGGCTTAGCTACGGAGCGGGAGACGCAGTGCTTGGCCTTAATCCCGCAATTGACACGGTGGAAAGTACAACGGCGGTGCTTAATCTGCTTTACGATGTGCGCACAAGGTATGAAATTCCAACACAGATTTGTGTTTTGTCCCACGTTTCAACCCAGATGAAAGCAGCAAGAGCAGGCGCGCCCATCGACCTTTGTTTTCAGTCGATAGCAGGGTCGGAAAAGGCGCTGCGTTCCTTCGGCACAGGCGCGGCAATGCTCGAAGAAGCGCTGGAGCTTATGGAGCAGGTTTCAAAGGCGGAGGGTCCCGACTATATGTACTTTGAAACAGGTCAGGCTTCCGAGCTTTCCTCGGACGCGCATTTCGGCGCCGATCAGCAGACAATGGAAAGCCGCTGCTACGGTCTTGCAAGGCACTACCACCCGTTCCTTGTAAACACGGTTGTAGGCTTTATGGGACCGGAGTATCTCTATGACGGCAAACAGGTAATAAGGGCTGCCCTTGAGGACGTTTTCTGCGGAAAAATGCACGGTCTGCCAATGGGCTGCGACTGCTGCTATACAAATCATATGCAGGCGGAGCAGAGCGACATGGACAACCTTATCACCATTATGGGAGCGGCAGGCTGCGTGTATGTAATGGGAATCCCGCAGGGCGATGATATAATGCTGATGTATCAGACAACGGGCTTTCATGATATTCAGTCGGTAAGGGAAATCCTCGGCATGAGACCTATTCCCGAATATGAGCGCTGGGCGGAAAAAATGGGTATTATGAAAGACGGCAGACTCACCGCCATTGCGGGCGACCCAACTATTTTCAGGTAAGGAGGAATGTTTATGAATCACGCGTTTACACTTGACGGAAACAGGGATATATTAGGCTGCGACCTGACCTCTGTTCCAATGCAGAATTTTGCGGAAGCCGACAACATTTCCTCACCGCAGGTTTTTAAGCAGCAGAAAGAAGCAACGCCTGCCAGAAACGGCATCGGAAAATGCGGTCCGCGTTACCGCACGGTGTCGGCGCTTCGCTTTCAGGCGGATCAGTACGCTGCTCATGCCGCCGTTTATGACGAGGTAAGCGACGAGGTTATTAAGTCCTTGGGACTTTTTGAAATACGGACCCGGTGCGGCGATAAATTTGAAATGCTGACCCGACCGGACTTAGGCAGGCTTTTTGACGAGGAAACGCAGAAGATAATTTCGGAGAAATGTTTTCACAGCCCCGATGTGCAGATTTATGTGGGGGACGGTCTTTGCTCGCCGTCGGTTGCGGCAAATGTGCCTGATATGCTGCCTGCAATCACCAAGTCCCTTGAATTTGACGGCATTTCAGTGGGAACGCCGTTCTTCGTGCGCTATTGCCGTGTAAACACGGTAAGGACGGTTGCCGAGCTGCTTAAGCCGAAAGTTACCTGCGTGCTTATCGGCGAGCGTCCCGGACTGCTGACCTCGAAAAGTATGTCCGCTTATATTGCATATAATGCAGGCTACAATATGTCCGAATCGGACTACACCGTTGTTTCCAACATAAGCAGCGTGGGAATGCCGCCTGTTGAAGCGGCGGCGCATATCGCCGACATTATAAGGGCGATGCTTGAGCAAAAAACGAGCGGGTACGGACTGAAGTATTGAGCGTAATGTTAAATAATTGAAACGCCCATGCTTTTGCATAGGCGTTCAGTAATATTATAGACAATTTTGTCGAAAAGTATAATTACGGGCGTTCGTCTGTTTCCTTAAAGTATGCAATATAGGACTGGAAATCGCCCCATAATGACGGAATGTCAAAGCCGTTGTTCATAAGGAACGCGCCGCTGAACACCTTTCCGCTTTCCTCATGCTTGTACCACTTGCTTTCGTCAAGGCCTGTAAGCTTAAGTCTGTGCAGGAACACGCTCGGCACCTTTAACACCTGAACATATTCAAGGAGAGTTTCGCTCTTGTCCTTTGAAACGAACTGCCATGCGTCAAAGCGCGTATTGGTGAACGGGTTGCCGATACGGTAGTAGTCGCCTGTTCTGACAAGAGGGTTGTACTTGTTGAACTCGGCAATCTGCTCCTTGATAGCGTGCTTATCGTCATCGCTGATACGGGTTACGTCAAGCTCGTAGCCGAAGGTGCCGACCATTGCAACATGACCTCTTGTCTTGAACGGAGTGATTCTTCCAACGCAGTGGTTAGGGCTGTCCGAAACATGCGCGCCGAAGCAGGAGCATGGATAGCACAGGGAAGTGCCGTACTGAATTTTTAAGCGCTCGATTGCGTCCGTATCGTCGCTTGTCCAAATCTGCGGCGAGTAGTAGAGCATACCTGCGTCAAATCTTGAGCCGCCGCCTGCGCAGTTTTCAAGCAGCAGGTCGGGGAAGTCGGTAAGCAGCCTTTCCTGCATTTCGTAAACGCCGAGAACGTATCTGTGCCAGATTTCGCGCTGTCTTTCGGCAGGAAGAATTTCGTTGCCTACCTCGGTAAGCTGTCTGTTCATATCCCACTTTACATACTCAATATTTGCAGAGGAAAGAATAGCCTTCATCTTACCGTAAATGTAGTCGCGCACGTCCTTGCGCGAGAAGTCGAGAACAAGCTGTGAACGGGCGGTTGTTCTGTATCTGCCGTCAATGTGCAGGCACCAATCCGGGTGAGCCTTGTAAAGCTCGCTGTCGGGGCTTATCATTTCAGGCTCGAACCAGATACCGAACTTCAGTCCAAGCTTGTTTACCTCGTCAACAAGGTGCTTTAAGCCGCCCTTTATCTTGTTTTCGTTTACGTCCCAGTCGCCAAGCGAGGAGCGGTCGTCGTTTCTGTGACCGAACCAGCCGTCGTCCATAACCAGCATTTCAATGCCTGCCTTAGCGGCTTCTCTTGCGATGTCGATAAGCTTGTCAGTGTCAAAGTTGAAATATGTAGCTTCCCAGTTGTTAATGAGAATCGGGCGGCGGATGTCCTTCCACTTGCCTCTGATAAGGTTGCGGCGCATTACGTCGTGGAGATTGCGGCTCATCTGTCCGATACCTGTGGAGGAGTAGGACATGATTACCTCAGGCGCCTGAAATTCTTCGCCTGTTTCAAGGTGCCATGAGAAATCGTAGGGGTTGATACCCATTACAACGCGGGTCTTTTCGTACTGGTTTACTTCGGCTTCCGCAAGGAACGAGCCGCTGTAAACAAGGGAGAAGCCGTATGCCTCGCCGTAGTCCTCGGTTGCATTGCGGTCAACGATGGCGATAAAGTTGTTGTGCGCATGGCTGGTTGAACCGCGGTTGGAGTCAATGGACTGCTTGCCGAAGCGGAGCGGGAAACGCTGAACGTGGCGCTCTCTTGCCCATGTTCCGTAAAGGGTGATCATATCGTAATCCATGCGGTCAAGCTCAACGCAGGTCGAAAGCAGTCTGCGCAGTTCAAGAGGGTCCTTGCCCTCGTTCTTTACCTTAACAGAACGGGTGATTATATCAAGCTTTTCAAAAACGCTGTACTGTAAGGTAATCTGAAGTCCGCTGTGAGGGTCCTCGCAGTAAACGTCAAGGCTGGTTACTTCGTCGTCGCTGTTTGCAAAGGTTGCAGGCAGTCCCTCAAGCTTATTCTTGTTCTTGTAAATCTTGTAGTCCTTGAAATAAATTTCGCAGGCGGACATACCGTATTTGTCCATTACCTGCATACAAGGCTCGCGGAAATCCGCAACGCCGCTGGTGGAAAATTCAATTGCGGCGCAGTCAAAGCTGTGAGGACCCATTGCGTCATGAACGGCGGGAACGAAAGGCTCGCCGTTCGGAATGCGCAGGTTGTAGGTCAAATCTGTTTCCGGAACGCTCTTTCCGTAGTAAAGGTGGAGCAGATTGCTGCTGTTTGTAATGTGGAATGCATAGGTGGAATTTGGTGTGTCAAGCTTGAAAACACGGGCTTTTTCGTTATAGGTGATTGGCATTTCGCGTCCCTTTCTGTTACATTATTTTATCGGCTGCCGCAGAAACAAGACCCTTTGAGCTGTTCATTGTGACAACGGTGCCGCTTCTTAAAATGCCTGTTGCGTTTTCTGCGCCGATGATTACGGGAATATCAAGGGCAAGTCCCACGATAGCGGCATGGCTGTCCGTACCGCCCTTTTCGGTAATAATGCCGCTTGCGGATTTCAGCAGGCTGAGTATTTCGTTGTTGGTTTCCTTGATTACCAGAATGTTGCCGTTTACAAAGTTTTTCAGCGCTTCGTCATTGTCGTGCGCAACGCACAGCGGAGCGGTAACATTCTTGTCGGAAAGTCCCTTTCCTTTTACAAGAACGTCGCCTACAACGTGAACCTTAAGCAGGTTTGTCGTGCCGGAAATTCCAACGGGAACTCCTGCGGTGATAACGACAAGGTCGCCTGTTTCAAGAAGTCCCGCAGCCGTTGCGCAGTCTACCGCGTGCTGGAACAGCTCGTCGGTTGTGGTCATTTCCCTTGACATAAGCGGAACAACGCCCCAACTCAGGTTAAGCTGACGCCATGTGCGCTCGCTGGTTGTGCAGCTGATAATCGGGCGGTTGGGACGGAACTTTGAAAGCAGCTTTGCGGTGCCGCCTGTTTTCGTTACCGTAAGGATTGCCTTTGCTCTCAGATCGAGGGCGGTTGTGCAGGCTGCGTGGGAGATTGCGTTGGTTACGTTGTCGCCGCAGTCCTCCTCGCGGTTGTGGAAGCGCTTTGCGTAGTTGATGTTCTTTTCAGTGGTTTCGGCGATTTTTGCCATTGTACGCACCGCTTCGACAGGGTATGCGCCCGCAGCTGTTTCGCCGCTGAGCATAATCGCGCTGGTGCCGTCGTAGATTGCATTGGCAACATCGGTGGTTTCGGCTCTGGTAGGGCGCGGGTTCTTAATCATGCTGTCCAGCATCTGGGTGGCGGTGATTACCTGCTTGCCTGCATTATAGCCCTTTTCAATAAGCATTTTCTGGATTCGCGGAATTTCCTCAAATTGAATTTCAACGCCCATGTCGCCTCTTGCAACCATAATTCCGTCGGATACGCGGAGAATGTCGTCAATGTGGTCAACGCCGTCCTGATTTTCAATCTTGGCGATAATCTTGATGTCCTCGCCGCCGTTCTCCGCAAGGATTTTTCTTATTTCAAGAATATCCTCGTCGCAGGTTACAAACGACGCTGCAATGAAATCAAAGCCCATTTCGCAGCCGAAAATAATGTCGCTTCTGTCCCGCTCGCTTACATAAGGCATTGTCAGCTTGATTCCGGGGAAGTTGCAGGACTTGTTGTTGCTTATAAAGCCGCCGTGGATTACCTGGCATACAACGTCCGTGTCGGTGATTTCAATTACCTTGAATTCAAGCAGACCGTCGTCGGCAAGTATTTTCGTACCCACTTCAATATCGGCAGGCAGGTTTTTATAGGTAATGCTTACCTGCTTTTCATCGCCCTCGACTTCATTTGTTGTAAGGGTGAAGGTGCTGCCGTCCTTAAGCTCGGCTTTGCCGTTTTTGAACTGCTTTACTCTGACCTCAGGGCCTTTTGTATCAAGGAGCGACGCAACGGGCAGTCCCAGCTCCTCGCGGATTCGCTTTATCTGCTCGAATACCTTCTTGTGGCTTTCGTGGTCGCCGTGGGAAAAGTTCTGTCTTGCTACGTTCATTCCGCTTTTCATCATCTCGCGGAGTACGTTGTCGTCTGCGGTTGCAGGTCCCATTGTGCATACAATTTTAGTTTTTCTCATAGTAGGTCCTTTCTGTAATTCGATTATAAGCCATGCTTTAAATAAAGTCAATCTGAATAAAGTAACATTTAGGTGGATATGAATGCGGAGCTTCGGAGGGGCTTTCAAAAGCGGACGTAACCGAATTTTACTAAAGCTTTACACTTTGGCAAAATTTTTCAGTTTGTGCCTTTTATACAGCACGAGCCGTACAACCATATAGCTTGTACGGCTTCGTTTATTATTCCTCGTTGTCTTTTCTGATTGGCTGCGGTCTTGTTCTTACCTTGATGTGAACTTCTCTCAGCTGCTGCTCTGTAACCTCTGTCGGCGCGCCGAGGAGCAGATCCTGCGCATTGGAGTTAAGCGGGAACGCAATAACCTCGCGAATGCTGTCCTCGTCAAGAAGCAGCATAATCATGCGGTCGATACCGAACGCCATGCCTGCGTGCGGCGGTGCGCCGAACTTGAACGCATTGTACAGCGCGCCGAACTTGCTTTCCACGTCCTTTTCGTCATAGCCTGCAATTTCAAACGCCTTTACCATTACGTCAATGTCATGGTTGCGGACTGCGCCCGAAGCAAGCTCAACACCGTTGCAAACAACGTCGTACTGATATGCAAGCACGCTGCACGGATCCTTTGTCATAAGCGCTTCAAGCTCGCCCTGCGGCATTGAGAACGGGTTGTGAGTAAATCCGGGCTTGCCTGTTTCCTCGTCCTCCTCGTACATCGGGAAGTCAACGATCCAGCAAATCTCGAATCTGTCCTTGTCAACGATGCCAAGTCTGTCGGCAACCTCGTTTCTGATCTGACCTGCAAACTTTGCGGCATTCTTCTTGTTGTCGGCGATAAAGTAAAGCACGTCGTCAACCTCAAGCTCGGCTCTCTTTTTCAGCTCGGCTCTTGCCTCGTCGGTAAGGAACTTGTCGATAGGTCCGAGGTAGTTGAAGTTTTCGTCGACCTTAATGTAGCCAAGACCCTTCATGCCGATGCTTAAAGCATAGTCCTCCATCTTTTCAAAGAAGCCCTTTGACTGCTTTGCCATGCCCGGAACGCGGATTGCGCGGACTGTCTTGTTGGAGAACGGCTTGAACGCGCTGTTTACGAACAGGTCGGAAATGTCGATGATGAACAGCGGATTTCTTAAGTCAGGCTTATCGGAGCCGTACCTGAGCATTGCCTCCTCGTAGGTAATGCGCGGGAAAGGACCCTTTGTGAAAGGCTTGTCGGAGAACTTTTCGATAATTGCAGGGAAAACGTCCTCGGCAACTGCGAAAACGTCCTCCTGAGTTGCGAATGCCATTTCCATATCAAGCTGATAGAATTCGCCGGGAGTTCTGTCCGCTCTTGCGTCCTCGTCGCGGAAGCAGGGCGCAAGCTGGAAGTAACGGTCGAAGCCCGATACCATGTATAGCTGCTTAAAAATCTGCGGTGCCTGCGGCAGAGCGTAGAACTTGCCGTGGTGCTTTCTGCTCGGGATAAGGTAGTCGCGTGCGCCCTCGGGGGAGGAGGTTGAAAGGATAGGCGTCTGAAGCTCAAGGAATCCGTTTTCAACCATCTTTTCGCGCATATAGGACATTACCTTTGAGCGGAAAACGATGTTGTCGTGTACCTTTTTATTTCTCATGTCAAGGAAACGGTAGCGCAGACGAATATCCTCGTTATTTTCCTTTGATGTTGCGATTTCGAAAGGCAGGTCCTCTCTCACCTTGCCTAAAATGTCAAGCTTATGAGCTTCAAGCTCGATTGTTCCCGTTGCGATTTTGTCGTTGAACGTGGACGGGTCGCGCTTGATGATAATACCCTCGACGGAAATTGCAGTTTCCTTCTTTACGCCCTCAAGCAGTCCCTCGTTAGCCTGCATTGTAATCTGCACAACGCCGTAATGGTCGCGCAGGTCGATGAACTTGATACCGCCGTGGTCGCGGATATTCTCCGCCCAGCCGCATACTCTTACGGTAGAGCCGATGTCCTTTTCACTGAGCATTTCAGTGTTGTGGTCACGATACTGGTTTGCTAAAAACATTTGTATATCTCCCTTTTAATTATGTTCCGTTTATCAGCCGTTAAGCTTGCTTTCAAGCATTGCTTTGATTGCGTTAGGCGTTGCCTGACCCTTTAAGGCTCTGTTTGCCTGTCCCATAAGGAATCCGAACACCTTTGTTTCGCCGTTTCTGTACTGTTCAACCGCCTGCGGATTTTTTTCAAATATTTCGTTGATTACCGCTTCGATTGCGCCTGAGTCTTCCTTGACCCAGTAGTCGTTTCTGTCGCATATAGTCTGTGGAGTATCGCCTGTTTCAAGCATTTCGCGCAGAATATTCTTGGAGTTGCTCTTGTTTATCTTGTCCGTGTCGCCCAGCATTATAAGCTCGGCAAATTCCTTTGCGCCGAAAGGAAGCGTTTCCATATCAGCCTCGCCTAAGTTGATGCGGCGCATAAGCTCGCCTAAGATGAAGTTTGCAACGGACTTAGGATTGTTGTAGGTTTCAAGGCACTTTTCGTAGAAGTCGCAGATAAGCTTGTTGGAAATGATAATGTCTGCGTCCTTGGCTGCAATGCCGTATTCCTTAACATAGATTTCCTTGCGCTCCTCAGGCATTTTCGGCAGCGACGCGCGGATTTCGTCCAGCTCCTCCTCGTTGAATACGATCGGTGGAATATCCGGGTCGGGGAAGTAGCGGTAATCCTGCGCGTCCTCCTTTGAGCGGAGGGTGGAGGTTTCGCCTGTGCTGTCGTTAAAGCGTCTTGTTTCCTGCTCGACCTGTTCGCCGCTTTCGATTATCTCGGTCTGACGGTAGATTTCGTAGTCGATTGCGCGCTCGATTGCCTTAAGGGAAGCAAGGTTTTTAAGCTCGGCTCTTGTTCCCAGCCTGTCGGCGTCGCGGGGCGCCATTGAAATGTTTACGTCGCAGCGGAGCGAACCCTGTTCCATTTTGCAGTCGCAGATTCCCGCGTACTGAAGCAGCAGCTTGATTTTTTCAAGGAATGCGATTACATCGTCTGCCGAATGGAAATCAGGCTCGGTTACTATTTCGATAAGAGGAATGCCGCAGCGGTTGTAGTCTGCAAGACTGGAGCGCGTGCTTTCGTCGTGAACAAGCTTTCCCGCGTCCTCTTCAAGGTGGATTCGGTTGATTCTGATGCGTTTTTCCGCACCCTTTACGTTAATGTCCACATAGCCGTCAAGGCATACGGGGCGGGGCATCTGCGAAATCTGATACGCCTTCGGCAGGTCGGGGTAGAAGTAGTTCTTTCTGTCCCACTTGGTAAAGCGTGAGATTTTGCAGTTCATGGTGTAGCCTGCCTTGATAATGTATTCAACGGCTGTTCTGTTGAGTACGGGCAGCGTTCCCGGCATACCGGAGCAAACCGGACAGCAGCGGGAATTGGGCTCTCCGCCGAATTCAGCGGAGCAGGTGCAGAACACCTTTGACTTTGTAAGGAGCTCTGCGTGAATTTCAAGACCAATAGTTGGATAGAGTTTCATCTCGCATTCTCCTTTCTTATAATGCAGGGCGGACAGCGGCAAAGTTCTTTTCAAAGCTGTCTGCTGCCTGAATGATTGTCTGTTCGTCGAATTTCTTACCGATAATCGACATACCGATGGGCATTCCGTCTGCGTTGTAGCCGCAGGTTGTGGAAATGGCGGGAAGCTGTGCGATATTTACCGTTACGGTGCAAATATCGGCGGTGTACATCTTTACAGGGTCGTTGTCCTGAACGCCGATTTTGTATGCAACGCTCGGAGCGGTCGGAGTAAGAATAACGTCAGCCTTTTCGAAAATCTGGTTGTATTCCTTGATAAATTCCTGCTTGAGCGCGCACGCCTTGCGGTAATATGCGTCATAGTAGCCGCTTGAAAGAGCGTAATTTCCGAGAAGAATACGGCGCTTTACTTCCGCGCCGAAGCCTCTGTTTCGGGAATCTCTTATCATTTCGTCGTAGGTCTTGCCCTCGCCTCTAAGACCGTACTTGATACCGTCATAGCGCGAGAGGTTTGAAGCGGCTTCAGCCGAAGCGATAAGGTAGTAGGCGGCAACGGCGTATTTAAGGGTGCTGATGGAGCAGTCGATCAGCTCTGCGCCCTGCTTTTCAAGCTCCTTTGCGGCGTTCATGACAGCCGTTTTTACGTCGTCGTCGATTGCGTCGCCGTAGAATTCCTTCGGCAGAGCTATTTTCATGCCCTTTACGGGCTGACCGATTTTTGCGGTGAAATCAGGGACGGCAAGTCTTGACGAGGTCGCGTCGCGCATATCCGCGCCTGCAATTTCGTTTAAGATGATTGCGCAGTCGTGAGCGTCCCTTGCGATAGGTCCGATCTGGTCAAGGGAGCTTGCAAAAGCGACAAGGCCGTATCTTG
This sequence comes from uncultured Ruminiclostridium sp., assembly GCA_934462775.1. GTDB lineage: Bacteria > Bacillota > Clostridia > Oscillospirales > Ruminococcaceae > Ruminiclostridium_E. The sequence continues at coordinate 1,159 of CAKSIR010000021.1, read as the reverse complement.
AAACACGTCCGTAGGTCGGCTTCAAGCCGGTAACGCCGCAGAATGAAGCGGGCTGACGGATTGAACCGCCTGTATCCGAGCCGAGAGCCGCTGCGCATAAGCCTGCGGAAACCGCTGCGGCAGAGCCGCCCGACGAACCGCCCGGAACGCGTTCAAGGTCGAACGGATTCTTCGTCTTTGCAAAGGCGCTGGTCTGCGTCGAGCCGCCCATTGCAAATTCGTCCATGCTGACCTTGCCAAGCATTACGAAGTCGTTTGCTTTAAGCTTTTCGATAACCGTTGCGTCATAGGGCGGAACGAACGTTTCCAGCATTTTTGACGCGCAGGTGGTTCTGATTCCGTCCGTGCATATATTGTCCTTGATTGCCATAGGGATACCTGTGAGAGCCGAAGCCTTTCCGCTGTCGATTCTCTCCTGCGCCTTTTCCGCCTGCTTTAAGGCATTGTCGGCGGTAACGGTAATGTAGCTTTCAAGGCTCCTGTCGACCGATTCGATTCGGGGAAGATATTCCTTTGTAAGCTCGGCGGCGCTGATTTCATGCTTGTCGAGCATTGCGCGCAGGTCGCGCACCTTAAGTGTTTTTAAGTCCATATTTATCTCCGTAATAATTGTAGTTATTTTCTTGCAAGGGGAATTTTTTATTCCATCATTTTCGGTACAACGTAGCAATTATCACGGGATTCCGTGTTCTGCTGCAGCTTTTCCGTATCGAAAGACGGCATGGCAACGTCTTCTCTTACATCGGCATAATTTATCTGATTATTATCCTTTGTATCGTCATAGGTAACGTCAAAATCCTTGATGGTGTCCATCAGATTTATAATATCACCCATTTCTGCTATTACGTTATTTTTTTCCTCGTCTGTGAAATTCAGCTTGGAAAGCTCGCACAGATGAGTAAGAGTAAGGTTGTCCATCCTTTACCGTCCTTTCTTATAGGTTCTTCCTTTATTTTTATCGGCTTTTCAAGCCTTTTTATAAGACATTATTGCCTAATATGAATAATATCTAAAATATTATACTATAAAAAGTAGCTCATTGCAAGGGCTTTTGCAACTTTTTTTAAAAATATTGCAAAAATGGCAAAAAATAATTGCAAGAAAATTTTTAGAAACTTGCAAAAATCTATTGACAAATAAAAAAGATGATGTTATAATG
>CAKSIR010000020.1 GCA_934462775.1 uncultured Ruminiclostridium sp. | reverse complement strand
GAGCTGAAGCTCCCGCAGTTCCCTGTGGGAGCTATATTTATGCCTGCCGGCCTACTTAATCAGCAGCGCCAGCGTTCCGCCCACTAACAGCGCAAGTCCGATAATCTGCTTAACGCTGACCTTTTCATGAAGAAAAATTGCCGAAACCACAACCGTAATCACAATGCTCAGCTTATCAATAGGAACAACTATGCTCGCGATACCGTCCTTGATTGCACGGTAGTAGCAAAGCCACGAAAGACCCGTGAAAAGTCCCGAAACAAGGGTGAAAACCCAGCCTTTTCTGTTTATCGTGCGTATTTCGTGCAGCTCATGTCTGCCGATAACAATGCCACATGCAATTATAAGCACAACGATAGTTCTGATTGCAGTCGCTAAATTTGACGGCACATTCTGCATTCCCGCCTTAGCGAGAATTGCGGTAAGACTTGCGAAAACCGCCGACAGCAGCGCGTAAATAAGCCATGCCCTGCTCTTTTCCTCAGTATCCGCTTTCCGCGAAATCATCAGCAGCGTACCTATTACAATAAGCGCAGTTCCTACGGCTGAAAAAACGCCGAAAGGCTCCCCGAAAAAAATCACCGCCAAAATCATGGTAAGAACCGCCGACAGCTTGTCAATCGGAACGACCTTGTTTACGTTGCCAAGCTGAAGCGCCTTGAAGTAGCAAAGCCACGACGCGCCCGTTGCGCCGCCGGAAAGGCAGATGAACAGCAGCTCGGCAGGCGTTATTGCAGCTATGCTGTCAAGCTGACCTGTGATGATTACCATTATCCACGAGAAAACAAGCACAACAGCCGTTCGTATGGCGGTAAGAAGATTTGAGTTTACGTTCTCCGTTCCTACTTTTGCGAAAATCGAGGTAAGACCTGCAAAAACCGCCGACCCCGCCGCAAACAAAATCCACATAATATCACTCCCGCCATACAGTATAGCACTTTTTGCAAAATATGCAATATTCCGACGGTATTTTCGTTTAAAATTATTATAAAATATGCTTGCAATAATGGCTTGACTTATAGTATAATGATAATAAGTATTTTATCATGCGGAATTATGTGTTTTTGCATCGGAAAATAAAAAATTTATCTATAAAAGAAGGCAACAGCCTTGAGGAAAGGAAAGCAACATGACTACAAAGTACATTTTTGTAACAGGCGGTGTAGTTTCGGGACTGGGCAAGGGCATTACTGCCGCATCTCTCGGCAGACTGCTGAAAAACAGAGGATATAAGGTAACAATCCAGAAATTTGACCCATATATCAACGTTGACCCGGGTACAATGAGCCCATATCAGCACGGCGAGGTTTTCGTAACCGACGACGGCGCTGAAACCGACCTTGACCTTGGTCATTACGAGCGTTTCATTGACGAAAATCTTTCTGTAAACAGCAACGTTACAACAGGCAAGATTTATCAGACTGTTATCAACAAGGAGCGCAGAGGTGATTACCTCGGCGGCACCGTTCAGGTTATTCCTCACATTACAAACGAAATCAAGGAAAGAGTTTACCGCGCCGCAAACTCCAACGACGGTCCCGTTGACATTGTTATCACCGAAATCGGCGGTACAGTCGGCGACATCGAAAGCACTCCGTTCATTGAAGCAATAAGACAGGTTTCCGCCGACAAGGGCAGAGAGAACGTTATCTACATTCATGTTACGCTGCTTCCGTTCATTGCAGGCAGCGACGAGCTGAAAACAAAGCCTACACAGCACAGCGTTAAGGAAATGCTTGGCATGGGAATCCAGCCAACAATCCTCGTATGCCGTTCCGAAATGGATATTCCCGACGACGCAAGACAGAAGATTGCAAACTTCTGCAACGTTCGTCCGCAGGACGTGATTCTCAACAGAACAGCTTCCTCTTTATACGCGGTTCCGCTTATGCTTGAGCATGAGGGTCTTGCAAACGTTGTATGCGAACATCTGGGTATCCCGAACCCAACGCCTGACCTTGAAGAATGGAAGGAAATGGTTCACAAGCAGGAAAACACAACAAAGACGCTGAAAATCGGTCTTGTCGGCAAGTATGTCGCTCTTCCCGACGCATACATTTCAGTTATGGAATCCCTCCGTCATGCAAGCTTTGCACAGGACGCAAAGGTTGACATCGCTCTTATCAACGCAGAAGATGTAACGCCAAAAACATCTGAAAGCCTCCTTGGCGACTGCGACGGTATTCTTGTACCCGGTGGCTTCGGCGACAGAGGAATAGAGGGCAAGATTGAGGCTGTTCGCTACGCAAGAGAAAACAAGAAGCCGTACCTTGGACTTTGCCTCGGTATGCACATGGCTACAATCGAATTTGCACGTCACGTTATCGGACTTGACGGCGCAAACAGCGCTGAGTTCAGCGACGGTATGTACAACGTAATCGACATTATGCCCAACCAGAAGGACGTTGATATGGGCGGTACAATGCGTCTTGGCTTATATCCGTGCAAGCTTGAGCCGGGCACGATCTCACGCGAGGTTTACGGCGACGAATTGGTATATGAAAGACACAGACACAGATACGAATTCAACAACGCTTACCGCGCACAGTTCCTTGAAAAGGGCTTTATTCTTGCCGGTCAGTCCCCTGACGGCAAGCTGGTCGAAATAGTCGAGCTGCCTAAGTCAATGCACCCGTGGTTCGTTGCAGTGCAGTTCCACCCTGAATTCAAGTCCCGCCCGAACAGACCTCACCCGCTTTTCAAGGACTTCATCAGAGCGTCGCTTGAGCTTAAGGAAAACAAATAATTGCAGACAGAGATAAATGAAGAAAACGGCTTAACCAACTAATTTTAAGGAAATGACGGTTAACATTATGGCAGAGCTGATAAATTCTTATTATGATAACAGAGAGCTTTCGTGGCTCAAATTCAACAAGCGCGTTCTCGAAGAAGCGCAGGATAAGGACGTGCCGCTATTTGAGCGGCTGCGTTTCGTATCCATTTTCGCAAGCAACCTGGACGAATTTTTTATGGTGCGCGTTGGTTCGCTCCACGACCAGACGCTGCTTAAAAGCGAAAAGCCCGACAACAAGACGAATCTTTCCCCTCAGCAGCAGCTTGACAGAATAGCCGACAAGGTTGCTGAGCTAATTCCCGACAAGGACAAGGCGTACAAGGACATAATGGCGCAGCTCCGCGCTCATGACGTTGAGCAGATCAACCCTGAAAAAATGTCAAAAGCGGATAAGGAGTTTCTGGACGCATACTTCATCAGAGAAATACTTCCGCTGCTCTCTCCGCAGATCATCGACAAGAACCACCCCCTGCCTTTCCTGCGCAACAAAGAGGTTTATGTAGGTCTTGTACTCAAGCGGAAAAATCCCGAAAAGCACGGTACCATAAAGGCGCTTATCCCTGTAACGGCAACCGAAATTTTTGACAGAGTGATCTATCCGCCGTGTTCAAAGGGCGTTCGCTTTGTACTTATTGAGGACGTTATTCAGCACTATGCGGACAAGGTTTTCCCCGACTATGAGGTTGTTGAAAAGAATGTTTTTCGGGTAACGAGAAACGCAGATATTGACGTAAACGAAGCGCTTTTCGATCACGACCTTGATTTCCGCGATGTAATGGAAGAGGTTGTAAAAAAGCGCAAGAAGCTTGCTCCCGTAAGAATCGAATTCGGCAATGTAATCGGGGGCGTGAAAAAATCCGAAATTGCCGAGCTTTTCAGCCTTGAGCTTGGCGAAAAGTTCGTTTTCGTTCAGGAATCCCCTCTTGACTTAGGGTTTGTGAGCGGCTTGGGCGATCAGCTTGCAACCGACAGAGAAATTTTCTATGAACACCTGTCGCCGCAAATGGCGTCCTGCCTTACTGACGAGCCGATGATTAAGCAGATCGAGCGCAAGGATATACTGCTTTCCTATCCCTTTGAATCCTTCAAGCCCTTTATCGACCTGCTTGAACAGGCAGCCGAAACTCCTGAGGTTGTTTCAATAAAGATTACACTTTACCGCGTGGCAAGGGACAGCAAGATAGTAAACGCCCTTATCAAGGCTGCCGAAAACGGCAAGGACGTGCTTGCGCTGGTTGAACTCCGCGCAAGATTTGACGAGGAGAACAACATCGGCTGGTCAAAGCGTCTTGAAGAAGCGGGCGTAAAGATAATCTATGGCCTTGATGACCTAAAGGTACATTCAAAGCTGCTGCTTATAACCAAGCGCGTGGGCAGCTCAATCCAATACATCACTCAGGTCGGCACAGGCAACTACAACGAGCGCACATCAAAATTATACACCGACATCACCCTTATGACCGCCGACCACGACATCGGTACGGACGCGTCAATGGTGTTCAACGCCCTCTCGATAGGCTCAACGGTGGAAAGCTCCACTTATTTGTGGGTTGCTCCGCACTGCCTTAAGTCAAGGGTTGTCGAGATGATAGACCGTGAAATCACCTACGGAAATGACGGCTATATCGGCATAAAAATGAATTCCCTCACCGATAAGGATATTATCGACAAGCTTGTACAGGCTAATGAACAGGGAGTAAAAATCGAACTGCTTATCAGAGGTATCTGCTGCCTTATCGCAGGAATACCGGGAAAAACCGAAAACATTTCGGTTACTTCTATCGTGGGACGTTTTCTTGAACACAGCCGTATATACATTTTCGGCAGGGACGACCGACAGAAGGTGCTTATTTCCTCCGCCGACTTTATGACAAGAAATACCGAGCGAAGAGTTGAAGTAGGTATTCCGATTCGCGACAAGGATATAAAGGAGCGCATCGTCAACTCGTTCAACACTATGCTTAAGGACAATGTAAAGGCAAGAGTCCAGGGTCCCGACGGCATTTACCGCAAAAAAACAGTAGGCGAAAACGAGGAAAGACTTGATACCCAGGTATTTTTCTACAAGGAAGCTTACCGCCGTGCAAGAGAAGCGGACGAAGCAAGAGAAAAAGCCAAAAACAAGGGCTTGTTCAACAAGCTGAAAAATTTAATCTGGAAAAAGCGGCGTTGACCGCACAGCCGCATAACGTTTGTTCTGCGGCTGATTTTATAGAAGGTGCTTATGAAATTACTGGTAATCGACGGAAACAGCATACTGAACCGCGCGTTTTACGGAATACGTCTGCTGTCAAATAAAAAAGGCGTTTACACTAACGCAATAACCGGCTTTTTCAACATTTACCTGAAGCTGATAAAGGGCTTCAAGCCCGACTGCGCGGCGGTTGCCTTCGACCTGAAAGCGCCTACCTTCAGGCATGAAAAGTACGGCGCGTACAAGGCAGGCAGAAAGGCAATGCCCGACGAGCTGAGAATGCAGTTCCCCTATGTAAAGGAGTTGCTGCGGGCTATGGGCATAACCGTTATTGAAAAAGAGGGCTGGGAGGCTGACGACATTCTTGGCACTCTTTCCCATGCGGCGGAGCTAAGCGGAAACGAGTGCGTTATCTCAACAGGCGACCGCGACTCCTTTCAGCTAATAACCGATAAGGTGTGGGTAAACCTTGCGTCCCTCAAAGAGGACGTTCTCTACACCCCTGAAAAGATAAACGAGGTTTACGGCGTCACGCCGAGGGAAATGATTGAAGTCAAGGCGCTTATGGGCGATTCCAGCGACAATATCCCCGGCGTTGCGGGAATCGGGGAAAAAACTGCACTGGGACTTATTCAGAAATATCACTCGGTTGAAGAAATCTACAAGAATCTCGATACTATCGAGGTTACTCCAAGCGTGCGAAAAAAGCTTGAAGCAGGAAAGGAAAGCGCCGAATTAAGCCATTTTCTCGGTACAATCGCCCTTGACGCGCCTATTGACACCAACATTGAAAGCTACAAATTAGGCGCTCCCAACGAACAGAAGTTAGCGGAAATACTGACCGACCTTGAAATGTTCACCCTGTTAAAAAAGCTTGACGTTTCCAAGGACGCGGCAGACAAGGCGCTTGAATCGGCTGTCCGCAGCGCAAAGGAAGAACAGCCCGAAAGCGGTCATAGGCTGATTGACGGAACGGACGTTGTGCTGAAAGACGGCAAGGCTTACGCGGTTCTTGACGGAGCTTTCTCCGAGATTGAAAACCTTGCTGAATTTATGGGTTCGGATACTCCGAAGCGCACCTTTGATGTAAAGGCGCTGTGGACTTTCTGTATGCCGAAAGGGATTGAAATCAAGAACGTGGTTTTTGACACGGTTCTTGCGGCATACCTGCTGAATGTCAACTCCTCCGATTATTCAATGGAAAAACTGTGTCTTGAATACGGCGTAAAAAGCGATGACGAAAACGCTCTCGAACAGCTGAACAGCGTACTTTATTCAAGGCTTGCCGAGCAGAATATGATGAATGTGCTTACCGAAATCGAGATTCCTCTTGCGGAGGTTCTTGTCAGCATGGAGCAGGACGGCGTTCAGCTTGATATTGACGGGGTACGGGAATTCGGCGGAAGCCTTGAAACGGAAATAATGGAAACCGAGCAGGAAATTTACGGCTACGCAGGCGGGCAGTTCAACATTGCCTCCCCGAAACAGCTGGGCGAGGTACTTTTTGAAAGGCTGATGCTGCCCTGCAAGAAGAAAACCAAAAGCGGCTATTCAACCAACGCGGACGTGCTTGACGCCCTTATGGACAAGCACCCGATAGTTCCGCTTATATCAAAGTATCGCTCGCTGACCAAGCTTAATTCAACCTACGTTCAGGCGTTTTTAAAGGTAGTCGGACAGGACGGGCGTATCCATTCCACCTTTAAGCAGACCGAAACGCGGACAGGACGAATTTCCTCCGCCGACCCAAATATACAGAACATTCCGGTCCGCACTCCGCTGGGCAGGAACATGAGAAAGTTCTTCTGTGCAAAGCCCGGCTGCAAGCTGGTTGACGCCGACTATTCACAGATTGAGCTGAGGGTGCTTGCGCACATTGCGGACGACAAGATAATGCAGGAAGCGTTCAGAAGCGGCGAGGATATTCACGCAATAACTGCGTCGCAGGTGTTTAATCAGCCGCTGGAGTGGGTAACTCCCGAGCTGCGTTCAAGGGCAAAGGCAGTAAACTTCGGCATAGTTTACGGCATCGGCGCGTATTCTCTTTCACAGGACATCGGCGTTTCCGTTGCCGAAGCAAACAGCTATATAAAGGCTTATCTCGACAAATACAGCGGAGTAAGCAGGTATATGGACAAAACCGTTGAAAGCGCTAAAAAGGACGGCTTTGTTACAACAATGTTCGGCAGGCGGCGTTACATTGCGGAAATGGCGAACAGCAACAAAATGGTGCAGGCATTGGGAAAACGAATCGCCATGAACACCCCTATTCAGGGAACCGCTGCGGATATTATCAAAATCGCAATGGTTCACGTCTACAAAAAGCTTAGGGAAAGCGGACTCAGGGCAAGGCTGATACTCCAGGTTCACGACGAGCTTATTGTGGAGGCTGAAGAAAAGGACGTTCCGCAGGTGGAAAAACTTTTGAGAGAAGAAATGGAAAACTGCGTCAAGCTCAGCGTTCCGCTTACCGTTGACGTTGAAAGCGGAAACACATGGTTTGACACTCATTAACGGTGAATTATGAGAAAAATATTGATAGTATGCACGGGAAACAGGGTTCTAAGCCCGATGGCGGCGGAAATCGCCAACAGCATTTCAAAAAAACGTATGTCCGAATTTGTATTCGACAGCGCAGGGCTTGCAGTTGCCGACAAAAGCCGCGATGATAACGTTGTTCAGGTATTGGAGGAAGTGGGAATTTTTACCGAGTACATTCCCCGGCCAATCGACAGGATAAATATTGACGAATACGAACAGATACACGTTATGAGTCAACGGCAGAAAATCACCCTCTGCTCTTATCTGAACCGCAGCGATATTGATGAAAAAATCGTTGTTATCGGCGTTGACAGTCCCTTTTCAATGGGAATCGACGCATACAGACAGTGCAGGGACAGACTTACGGGAATTTACGAGGCGTTTATAGGATGAACGATGTTGAAACAATTTTAAAAATTGAAAACACCTGCTTTGACAATCCATGGACAAAGGCAAACATTGAGAGCCAGCTTGAAATGGAGCAGACGGTTTATCACATTGTCCGCGGCGACAATAAGCCGGTGGGGTATGTTATGGGAGTTATGTGCGGCGATGAAGCCGAGCTATACCGTATTGCCGTAATGCCTGACTATCGCAGAAACGGCTTCGGCTCCCTTCTTATGAAGGAATTTCTGAAGAAAATTTCACCCGACGCGGAAAAGGTGTTTCTTGAGGTAAAATCCCGCAACAGTGCCGCAATCGAGCTTTATAAAAGGTTCGGATTTGAGCAGATCGCTGTCAGAAAAAAGTATTACAGTGACGACGACGCAATCATTTTTGAACTCTTAATTGACGGGAAATGACGATTTTATTAAAAATATATTCATTTTCGGTTACATTTACAGCATTTTCTACAAAAATATAAAAATATGTATATTTTTTGGGGAAAATATGCTATAATGATATGGTAAATTTAAAACGATTTATAAATATCATTTCATTCGAAAATAGTGAATTGGTACAAATTTACAGTTTGATACTGTAGTTAAGAGGTGTGTTATGAAAGGAAACATGAAATCAATTGTTCGGGGCGCATTCTTGGCAGTGATTGGCATTGCATTTTTAAATGCGGTTTCAATCGTTATTCTCTGTGTTATCTCAATGATTAACGGTCAGAAGCTGACCGCGCTGGTTCCTGACGGTATGGGACTGGACATCATCAAGTCGTCAGAGCTGCTTGATATTTTGCTTATCGCAATTCCGTGTGTTATTTTCGTAGGTCTTACAATTGCCTGCATATTCATGATTAACTATGTAAACAGAGAAATTTCCGTTCCTCTTGCGGATTTAGCGCAGGCTGCCGAAAAGATTGCAAACGGCGATATAAATGCAGACGTTACATACAGAAAAGATAATGAATTCGGCGTTATCGCACATTCGTTCAGAAAAATGATAAAAAGTTCCCAGCTTCAGGCTAAGGAAATTGCAACTATCGCCGACGGCGACTTTACCTCCGACATTACTCTTCGTTCAGAGAACGATGCGGTAGGCAAGAGCATCAGAAAGCTCAGCGACAGCATCAACAGAGTTTTCGCAAATATCTATCAGGGTGCTGTTGAAGTAAACAGCGGCGGCGAACAGGTTGCCTCCGCATCTCAGAACCTTTCACAGGGTGCAACCGAACAGGCAAGCACAATTGAAGAGCTTTCCGCATCTATTGCCGAAGTCAAGGACGCAGTTGACAACAACGCAAACAACGCAAAGGACGCGCTTGATAACGTTGCGCTGACTGTCAAGGAGGTTGAAAACGGCAACCGCGAAATGGCAGAAATGCTCAAGGCGATGGACGACATCAGCAAGTCCTCTTCCGAAATCGCAAAGATTATCAAGGTTATTGAAGATATTGCATTCCAGACAAACATTCTTGCTCTTAACTCGGCAGTTGAGGCAGCAAGAGCAGGTGAAGCCGGCAAGGGCTTCGCAGTAGTTGCCGACGAGGTAAAGAACCTGGCTATGAAGTCGCAGGACGCTGCACAGCAGACGACTGCTCTTATTGAAGGCAGCGTAAGAAGCGTTGAGGAAGGCGTTATCAAGGCTAACTCAACAGCTAACGCTCTTAACACAATCGCACAGCACGAGGAAGAAATCAACAAGATTGTTACTAAGGTTTCAAAGGCTTGCGAAGAGCAGGCAACAGCCGTTGCACAAATCAATATGGGCATCGACCAGATCAGCGTTGTTGTTCAGACAACCTCAGCAACAGCAGAACAGTGCGCTGCAAGCTCACAGGAGCTTACAAGCCGCTCAAATATGCTCCAGTCTGAAATCGGTCAGTTCAAGGTTAAGAAGTCTGTTATGTCAAAGGCAACAGGCTCGCTCAAGTCATTTAGCTCCAATGAATACGCTTCTCCTGCGCCTGAGGCGATAAAGGCTGCTCCTGCGGCAGCTGCTCCAAAGCCGTCCTCGGTAATCAACCTGGGCGAAGACGACAAGTATTGATTAACAAATAAAACAAGAAAATCCCGACCTGGTGTCGGGATTTTTATTGTCAGTTCTGCTTTCTTACAAGGCCGTATTCGTCGTACTGCTTGAAATAAGGGCAGTTATCAAATGAGCCTTTCATAAAATTATACATCTCGTCCTCGTCAAGATTTACAAGGCACTCGTATATTTCGTATTCGTCGTTGTAGATGTAATTTACGCAGTTGTCGCACTTATCGCTCATAGTCGCCGCACCTCCTGAATCTCCTATAATTATATCACCTTTGTCCGCATTTTTCAACACAAAAAGAGCGTTTTGGCGTTGCACTTTTGTTAAAAATATAGTATAATAAAATAGTACAGCACAAATAACAGGAGGTAATATTATGTCGGATAAGCTAAGTGTTTGTTTGCTCAACGATTCATTTCCGCCTGTCATAGACGGAGTTTCGAACGCGGTGATAAATTACGCCGAAATAATACAGAGAAAATACGGAAATGTTGTAATAGGCACTCCGAAGGTGCCGGAATACGTTGATAACTACCCCTTCCCGGTTTACAGATACCCCAGCATCAACACCACGAAGCTGGTAGGATACAGAGCGGGTTATCCCTTTGACGCCAATGTTATCAACGCAATGGAGAAGGAAAAAATAGATATTATCCACAGCCATTGTCCTATAATGTCAACGCTGCTTGCAAGAACGCTGCGCAAGACAAAGGACGTGCCGATTATCCTTACATATCACACGAAGTTTGACATCGACCTGAGAAAGGCTGTAAAGTCAAATCTGATACAGACAATGTCCCTGCGATTTCTTGAACAGAATATTTACGCCTGTGACGAAGTGTGGGCAGTAAGCCATGGCGCAGGTGAAAATATGCGCAATCTGGGTTATTACGGCGATTATGTCGTAATGGAAAACGGCGTTGATTTCCCTAAAGGCAGAGCTTCGTCAGACGAGATCTCGGCGCTGAAAGCCAAATACGGCATACCTGAGGGGCTGCCTGTTTTTCTCTTTGTGGGCAGACTGAGATGGTACAAGGGGATAAAAATTATTCTCGACGGTCTGAAAATTGCAAGAGAATACGGCGAGGATTTCAGAATGCTCATTGTAGGCGACGGCAACGACCGCGATGAAATGGAAAAATACACCGAGGAGCTGGGACTTACCGACGTGTGCATTTATACAGGCGCAATCAGCGACAGAAAGCTGCTGAAAGTATATTTTTGTGCAGCCGACCTGTTCCTGTTCCCGTCAACCTACGACACAAACGGGATTGTTGTCCGCGAGGCTGCAGCTTGCAGCCTTGGCAGTATGCTGATTAGGGAAAGCTGCGCCGCCGAGGACGTTGAAGACGGACGAAACGGCATTTTTATTGATGAAAACGCCGAATCGCTGAGCGCAGCGGTTATAAATGTCTGCCACAATCTTGAGGGCGCGCATATAATCGGCGAAAACGCCGCAAACGATCTGTATATGTCATGGGAAGATTCCGTTGCCAAGGCTTACGAACGCTATCAGATAGTCCTTGACAGAAAAAAGAGTATGCCGCCTGTTCCTCACAGGGAGGAAAAGAAAAAGGACGAATTTTTCGGCTTTGTTGCGGATATTTGCTCGGCGATAGATAAGGTGCAGGAAAACAGCGATAAGCTGAAAACTAAGGTGCAGGAGAACAGCGATAAGCTGAAAACTAAGGTGCAGGAGAACAGCGACAAGCTAAAAACAAAGGTTCAGGAAAACACTGACAAGATAAAAGAGAAAAAAGACAAAATAACAGAAAAGCTGTACGAGAAAAAAGAAAAACGTTAAAAAAGGCTCCCACATACATGATATGCACCCCAAAAGCGTCTGACTTTTAGGGTGCATATCGAATTGCAAAGGGAGCTTTTACTTTATAATCTCAATAAGCCTATCCATTTCAGCAAGGTTTTCATCGGTCGGCTTTGCGGAGCTGTACCGAATTAGATTATACATCTCGACAATATTTGACAATGTATTACCGTCAGTAATTTTATCCTTCGACCTTTTTAAGTGGGTATACGCAGTGTCGGAGCGGTTTGGCGGAATGTTGTTCATCTTCATCCAAATCATGAACGAACGGTATCCTAAGCGATACTTTACCTCCGGATTCTGCTCTCTTCGGTAGGCTTTGACTGCCGCCTTAAGGCTGTTTTTTGCACGCTTGTTCTTCTTGTCAAAAACGATATTCTCGTAGCAGTCAGTGAATGCCGCTTCATTTTCGGCGGTGATTTTATCCTTTCTGTTGAATCGTGCAGCCAGAGATTTTATAGCCGATAAAATATTTTTTCTGAAAATTATCAGCAGGGATATTACAATTCCGATGAACAGAATTTTTATTATGAGATTGAGAATTTCGCCGCCCTCGTTTACGGTAAACGCTTCGTCGGCGATTGCCTGACCGTCAAAGGTAACGTCCACGGGATCTGATGAAAGGGAAGCCATAAGCTTAAGTATCAGCCACACTATCAACCTATAAATCTGATAAAGCGCATAGCTTATTTGATTACGTAAAGTATAAATCGCGGCAAATATTACAGAAATAAGAGCAATCAGTCCCATGTTGTAAACTCTAAGCCCTTTTGGGACAATGGCTTTTGTTCCTTTGCGGCGGTTTGTATGAACGGAAATGTTGGTCTGATTTATCAGTACAGCCGTAATCAGAACCTCAATCAGCATTGAGTAAATCAGTATATTTTTGCCCGTTTCAACCAATTCATCAGGGGAATAGCTTTGATAAAGGAAAAAGCAGATGAAAAATTCAACCACATATCCCGCAAGCCACGGAGCTGTGTAAATGTCGCTGAAGGATTTGCAGTAAAACTTGTAGCCAACAAAATAGCCAAACAGCAGCGTAAGCCCGAGAGTAACGCTGAACACCGCGCCAAGTCGGAATATTATTCCGATAACCGGCGGCAGTAAAGCCAACACGATTCCGATAATTCTTGTGAAAACGTTGAAAGCGGTCTGAGCGGTTTTGCTTTTCCATTGGCGGGAGTGCCTTGTTCTTGCGGTAAAGTAACCGATAGCCGCGGTAATAAGGCTCAGCCCGTAGTAAAACGCAATGAATCCCGCCGACAGACGTTCGGTAGTGATAATGTCGCTGAAAATGAGCATAGGGAAAATTACGATAAACATTCCCGCTGCCGACAGGATTTTCAGCGGAAGAAACTCGTGCTTCATTATACCGCCTCCGTTTCTTCGCAAGGCTTTACAAAGCTGTGGGTTTTTCCGATTTTAACGGTTTCAAAAGGAATATCCGCGCTTTCGGCGCAGCAGAACACAACATTGCGGTTTTCACAGCGCTGCCTTTCCGCAAAATCGACGAGAGCGCCGCTTATATACGGTGTGATAATGACTATGTCGGTAAATCCCGAAAGGCTGATGTAATCAAACATTTCGACAAATCTCAGCGTGCAGCTGTCCTCGATTTCCGCAAGGGAATACAGCAGGGAATGAAGGTCGGATTCTCTGACAAAGACGCCGTTTTCATCGGAACCGTTTGCGGCAAGGGAAATTTTCATGCCTTTGTCCGCACATTCCTCAAAAAGAAAAGCGCTGATTTTTATGAATGATTCAAGGTCGCTGAAGCTTGCGCAGTTAAGCGGACCGTCCTCCGAGCGCTGCATATTCAGCGCGACAAGCACACTGTTGGTCGTGGTGAACTCGTTGTTGTATACCATGAGCCGACCTGTTTTTGCGGTGCTTTGCCAGTGTATTGAGTTCATTGAGTCGCGCGAGGCGTACTCCCTTACTCCCGAAATTTCAAACAGGTCGGGGCAGATAAAGCGCTTGACAAAAATGCTGCCGAAAAGCTCTTCTTTTGAAAGCAAAGGCTCTGCAATTTCGGCAGGCTTTGGCAGAACGGTTATTTTTGCGTCAACCCGAACGCGCTCCGAAACGGAAACAAGTCCCAGCAAATCGCTTGCCACAAGGGTTGTGTCGTTCAGCCTGAACACGCCGCGCTTAAGGCAGGTTACCTTCCATTTCCGCGTGCAGCGCTGATTGGGGCGCAGTACAAAAACGCTCGGGACAAAGCGTGTGTTTTTGTCCTTGCCCGAAACGGTGCCTGCAAATTTAAGCCACTGCGAGGCGGAAATTTCCGCTTTTAGCCACGGGACAGGCAGCCTTTTGCAGTTGGTTATCTGCTCGATTATTTCGATTTCATCGCCCTCAACGGCCTCGGCGGCGCTTATTGTAAGGGTGTAGGTTATGCCCTTAAGCGCCAGCTTTTTGTAGACGGTCATTTCGATAAACGCAGTTAAAAGGCAGATAACCGCAATAACAATTACTTCCATATCAATCTATGCTTTCGGTAGGCACTGAAACGCTGTTCAGAATGTCAGCCGCAATTTCGGCGGCAGGGGAGCCTTTAAGTCCGCGTTCGCGGCAGATAATGCGGTGAGCAATAACGTATGGCGCGCACAGCTTTACATCGTCGGGGATAACGTAATCCCGTCCGCCGATTGCGGCAATGCTTTGGGACATTCGCATAAGCGCCAGCAGACCTCTTGTGCTGAGTCCAAGCTTTATGCGGCTGTCGGTTCTGGTTGCAGCGGCAATATCCGCAAGGTAGCCCTTAACCGTATCGTTTACCTTTACGCCGCACACCTCGTTTTGCGCGCTAAGCAGGTCGTCCGCCGCTACAACCGTTCCTATTCTGTCAAGAGGGTGGACGGCTCCGAAATCGGAGAGAATTTCAAGCTCGCTTTCACGGCTGCTGTAACCGAGGGAAAGTCTGATAAGAAAGCGGTCGAGCTGCGCTTCGGGGAGCGGATATGTTCCCTGCGTTTCAACGGGGTTTTCTGTTGCAATTACCGAGAAAGGCGCAGGCAGGGCATAGCTTTCGCCGTCAATGGTTGCCTGCCGTTCCTCCATACATTCAAGGAGGGCTGACTGTGTTCGGGGAGTTGCGCGGTTTATTTCATCGGCAAGGAGAATATTTGTAAACACAGGACCCTTTCTCAGCGAGAACTCCTGAGTTTTCATGCTGAAAAAGTTAATGCCTGTAATATCGGACGGCAGCAGGTCGGGGGTGAACTGTATTCTTGCAAAATCGCCGCCTATGCTTTTGGCGATTGACTTTGCAAGCACGGTTTTGCCTGTTCCCGGAACGTCCTCAAGGAGAACGTGTCCCTTTGCGCAGAGAGCGGCAATAACAAGCTTTATTTCCTCGTCCTTTCCTTTGATTACCTTGCTTATATTTGACGAAAGCGCCTTGTAGAAATCCTGTAACTGCATAGCTTTACCTCATATCAAAACAGGCGGCCTGCTTGCCGCCTGTAAGTTTATACATTATAGTATTTGTCGTAATTTACCAGCTCGTCAAGCAGCTTCGGCAGCTTTTCGGCAATATCCTCGTCTGCAAACTGGCAGGTACCTACCGCCTTGTGACCGCCGCCGCCGTACTTCAGCATAAGACTGCCTACGTTTACGCTGCTTGTTCTGTTGAGAATGGAGTAGCCCACCGCAACGGAACAGCCCTTGCCGCCCTTGCCCGAAACTATCCATGCGGAAATGTTCTGCTCAGGGTAGAGGCTGTAAATAAGGAAGCGGTTGCCTGTGTAGATAGGGTCGACTCCGCGCAGGTCGGAGATTATAACGTCGCGCTCAACTCTCGTGTGTTCGGCTACCATCTTCTTGAAAAGCTCGGTCTGCTCGTTGTAAAGCTCGATTCTTTCCTGAATATCGGGCATTGCAAGTATTTCGGCAGTTGTCATCGTGCGGCAGCAAACAAGCAGCTTTTCCATAAGCTGATAGTTGCTAATGGTGAAATTGCGGAAACGGCCAAGACCTGTTCTCGGGTCCATTAAGAATCCGACTAAAATCCAGCCCTGCGGGTTGAGTATTTCGTCCCTTGTGAGGTTTCCCGAGTCTACCTTATCAACCGCAGCCATAAGGTCGTCAAACTGGGGGAATTTTTCCTTTCCGCCGTAGTATTCGTAAATGATTCTTGCACAGCTTGGAGTAATACGGCTTTCTCCCTTGTATTTGCCCTTGTACTTAACGCGTTCCTCTTCGCTTGAGTGGTGGTCGAACCACAGTCCGCAGCCCTCGACGAAAGGCACGTTTGCAAGAACGTCGTTTTCCGTTACGGGAACAAGTCCGTCCTGAATGTCTTTTGGGTGAGCAAAAGTCCATGAGTCAATAATACCTGCTTCAAGGAGCAGCGCTCCGCAGGCAAGACCGTCAAAATCCGAGCGAGTAATCAATCTCATCAGTTAAATTTCCTTTCAGAAAATCTTTGAAATTGCCACATAAATGGCAAAATCCGCATTAGCTTAATTATACCAAATTTTGAACAAAAATGCAAGATTTTTTGTTATTTTTATTAAATCAAAACAGCGCGACACGGCAAATTATTCGTTTAAGCGGATTTGCTTTCAGAACGGTTCCGCCGTAAAGCGCCTTGACGTAATCCAAAGCTTTTTCACATTCCTCGCGCGGCGGAGTTTCTCCGCTGAATTCAGCCTTTTCGAAAATACGCACAGCGTCGCACATGGAGCAGCCGTCCAATGGAACCGCACTGTCGGTTCTGATTGCGAACGCCTGAGGAAGCTCGCCGTTTTTCTGCTCGATTCCGAAGGCGCTCAGCAGCTTTAATGTGAATGTAAACAGCTCTGCCATGTGTTTTTCCGGTTGGCTTTGCATTTTGTAAAAGAACTTTTTCTCTGCTCTTTTCAGTGAAACAAGCCACAGCGCAAGCAGAAATATCGCAAGCACCGCTGCGGCGGCAAGCACTGCCGCAAATATTGTTTCACGGCTTACGCTTGCTCTTTCCGATTGAGTTACAGTCGATTCGGACGTCATGTCCGACAGACTGCTTATAGGTTTGTCGGAGGCGGTTGTTGTTACGGACGCAGCTGACGAGGTATGGGCGTTTGTGGTGGTTGTAACGGCAGAGGTTGTTGTTTCGGCCGAGGCTGAGGTTGTGATTTCGCTGTCGGAAAGGCTGCTTGCGGTAGGGTCAAACGGCAGCCAGCCGATTTCGGGGAAATATACCTCTACCCATGCGTGAAGATTGCGGTCGCGGAGGGTGTACTCGTAGCCGTCGTCGGTTGGCGTTCCGTTTCCGTGAACGACATATCCCGTTACATACCGTGCGGGGATTCCCAGACTGCGCATCGCAAGGGTCATTGAGGTTGCATACAGCGCGCAGTGTCCCGACTTTGTTTTGCGCAGAAATGCGCCTATTGTGCTGCCGTAATTTTTGTCGGAATTGTTGGCGGTAAGCGAATAGGTGAAGCTGTCGTTGAAGTAGCTGCAAATGGCGTTGGCGGCATTGTATCGGTCTGCTGCGCTGTTCGGGTCTGTTGAGTAAACATCATAGCCGTATTCAGCCACCTGCTCAAGAAGATAGTCAATGTTTTCCCGTTCGCTTTCGGTGACGGCTGTGTAGGTTTGCTCAACAAAGCTGTCGTAAATGGATTTGTATCTGTTGTAGGTTTCCATGGAAATGCCGTTGGGCAACGTCCACTCCATGGCGCTGTAATCGTAGTCGGAGGTGTTTGCGAGAGCCTGACCGAAAATGTCGCTGTTCATTATGGGGTAGAGAGTAAGGCTTTCGTAGGTTTTCAGCATACCCGACTTATTTTTCAGTCGGAGAACAAAGTCGCCTGTGCTTTCAAGAATGTCGCCCGATTTGTAATTCAGCTCGTAGGGCGCAATAGGAACAAGCGCCACATTTGTTGAGCGGGCGTACTCAATCTTGACCTTCTGAAAGCCAATAACGGAGTCGGGGTCAAAGCCCTGGAACATCAGCTTCTGCCTGAAAACCTGAAAGTCGGTTTCGGGGTAATAGCTGCTCAGCATATCGGCGGTGTCGCTGTCCTTAACATAATCCTTTTCGCTGAAGGTTGTCCATTGCTCGTTTGCAAAGTCGATGCCAATATCTCCGCGGAGGTAGATAGGGCTTTCGTTGCTGTCGAGAGTTACGGTCATTACAGGGAGGTTGCCTGCGCTCGGGGCGTTAATGGAAATTCTCTCTGTCTGAGCGTCGGTAAAGTATCCGCTGTCGGTTTCGCTGCCGAGATTAAGGTTGAAGGTGTTTTCGATTCCGTTTACGGCGCTCATATAAAAATCGCCGATGCTTTGATAAAGCTTATCGTAGTCGATTATGGGGGAATCTCCGATAAGCAGGGCAAATCCGCCCATAAGTCCGCCGAAGATGATAACGGAGGCGATGGCGTTTCCCGTGTATTTGTTGTAGCGCGGAAGGTCGGATTTGATTTTTCTTGCGGGATAATACCGCGATGTTTTTTTGCTGTACTTGTGTTCCTCCCTGCTAAGCGCATAGCCGGACTTGCGCAGTCCCCAGAAAATGTAGTTTGCCTCCAGCTCATAGCTGGACCAAACCGTTTCAAGACCGATAGCCGCTGCAAGGAACGGTATCAGCGACAGACGGAAGGTGGCGGTTTCCGCTGCAAAGCAGGGAAAAACCAGCAAAATCTCGGTGAAAAGGATAGCTCCGGTGCGAAGTCTTGTTCTTGCTGCAAGGGTGAAAATCAGCGAAAGCAGCGCAGTCAGAATAATCATATAAAGCAGGCAGGAGCTTTGCACCGCAGCGCTTTCGGCGGTAATCCGCGACGGCTCATGGAAAAAGAAAGGCTCTGTATCAAGCAGTCTGCTGTCAAGGCTTTTCATTATCCAGTCGGTGAAATAGAAAAAGCCGTTAATCAGTCTTGTTCGGTAGATGTAGAGTATCGTTCCGGCGGCAATCAGCAGCCCCCCCGAAACTATCCATTTGTTAAACAGGGAATAGAGAGTGTAAAAAAGCGCGGAGAAGCCTGCTCCGAAAAGTCCGATCAGCCATACATCAATGGGAAACAAGTAAAATTCGGCGATAATAACAGCCCCTGAGCAGCCGATAACGCACACAAGAACAAGCCTTACCAGAAAAAGATAGGTAAGGCTTACCGAGCCTGTTAAATATGTGTCGCCTGCAACAGTGCTGCCTGCGCCGAATTTGTTTCTGTTCTTCTTCATTCAGGATTTGCTCCCATGGATTGCTGTTTCGATTGATTTAACAAGGTTATCCTCGCTGATTTCGTAGACCTGCGCCAACGTATCGGCACGCAGATACTCAGCGGTGCTGCTCAGCGGACAGCATACCGAAAGCAGCTTTACGCTGCGGAGATTTATGCCGCTTGCCTTAAGGTTTTCGGCAAGGGCTTCGTCTATTCTTGAGGTGACGACGTAGACGGTTTCAGAGCCGCTGCAAAGGTCGGCAAACTCGCCTGCAATGCGGCTGAATATGTCGGCGTCATGATTTCCTGCAACGGAGTACAGATAAAACTGACGCTCGTAGTCGGCGGTTGTGTCGGAAATGCAGCTCACCGCCTTTTGCTCGTCGGTGCTGAACCATACGTTTACGGCGGTGTTGCCCTCGGAAATGCAGGCCTTTGTAATTGCAAGTGCGGTTTCGATTGCAGTGTCGACCTGTCCCATTGATATGTCGGGTATATCGGAATTACCGCTTAAATCGCAGAAAATAACTGCGTTGCTGCTTACGTTCTGTTCAAGCTCCCGTACGATAAGCTCTTCGGATTTAGCGGAAAGCTTCCAGTGCACCGCTCGCAGGGAATCCCCCTCGCGATACTCTCTGATAGAGGAAAAGCTGTTCTTTTCATAGGCGGAAAAGCGGCTCAAAAAGTGTTCCATATCGCTGTCGGCGGTGTCGGCTGAATTAGACAGATCCAGCCTTCTCGGCAGCACAACAACGCTTGACGATGGCGTAAGGCGTTTGGTAAGCCGCCATATTTTAAGCAGGTCAACAAGCTCGGCGCGTTCTGCGCCGATAAAATACTGCCCTCTGTATCTGAACGCTCCGCCGAAGCTGAGGCTTACTGTTTTAAGGGGCGGAACGGACAGCAGTATCTGCTTCCTCTCAAGACGTATATTTTTGTCGTCCTGAAACATTCCGAAAATTCTTACGGGCGCAAGCGGCATTATAAAGCGGTTTGTTACCCTAAGCTCAGCGGTAAGGCTTTGGTTTTTCTGAACCACCGCGTTAGGCGGCACAACGGTTATTTTGACGCAGAAAAACGAAACAAGCAGCAGTATTAACGTAACAACGGGCATTGCCGCAAAGGTCAGCAGCAGAATTACCGAAAGCCTGCTCTGATAGCATACAGTCAAAACTGTCAGCCCCAAAAGCGCAAGGAAATAGACAAGGCGGTATTTTGTCATGTCAGCCCTCGTTTTTTCTCAGCGGCGGCTTTATGCTCTGCGCAATTTCCTTAAGCACGTCCATTTCGTCGATGCGCTTGATTTTTGCCTCTTGAGTGAGCTGGATTCGGTGGGACAGGATATACGGCACCATGCGCACAACGTCCTCGGGAGTAACGTAGGTTCTTCCTGCAAGGTAGGCGTATGCCTGGGACGCTCTCATAAGCGCCAGTGAAGCGCGCGGGCTTGCTCCCAGCAGCACTGACGGGTGCTTTCTTGTAGCGGCAGCCAGCTCCACAATGTATCTGTAAATGCTTTGCTCTATGTTGATAAGCTTTACCGTTTCCATGCAGCTGATTATTTCCTCTGCGCCGCAGATAGGCTTTACGTTTTTCAGCGGCTCGTCGGATTTTCTGCCTGAAATAATGCCTATTTCCTCCTCAATTGTTGGGTAGCCCATGGAAATCTTCATCATGAAACGGTCCAGCTGCGCTTCGGGCAGCGGGAATGTTCCGACGTAGCCCACCTCGTTCTGGGTCGCAATTACCATGAACGGGGACGGCAGCTTGTGGGCTGTTCCGTCAACGGTAACGCTGCGCTCTTCCATTGCTTCAAGAAGAGCGGATTGAGTTTTAGGCGATGTTCGGTTGATTTCGTCCGCAAGGAGAATATTGCACATTACAAGGCCCTGTCGAAATTCAAACTTGTTAAGCTCCTTGTTGAACATGGTGAAGCCGGTAATATCAGACGCCATGACGTCGGGGGTGAACTGTGCGCGGCGGCAGTCAAGTCCCGTTGCTTTTCCGAGGGCGGTGGCAAGAGTGGTTTTGCCGACTCCGGGCACGTCCTCAATCAGCACATGGCCGCCTGACAAAAGGGCAATCAGCAGCATACGGACAACCTCGCGCTTTCCGATGATGACCTTTTCGATTTCCTCAACGATAAGCTTGAGCTTTTCGTGCTGTGACGCCATTGAATAATTATCCATTTATTTTATCCTTTCGGGATTTTTTGTATAAATAATAGTATAGCATTTATAAAGGCAAAAATCAATAAAAATCCCGAATTGTAAACATTTGTAACTAAATAAAGCAGCCGCCAAATGCAGCTGCTTTTATGTATCACTTTGTGAGAATCTCTGTCAGTCGCTTTACAAGACCGCTTATCTGCGGCTTGGAGAACTGCTCGTCAGCACCTACCGATTCGCCTTTTCTTCTCATTTTGTCGTCAATAAGCGAGGAGAAGAGGAAAACGGTGATTTTCTTAAGCTCGTTATCGTCTTTTATCAGCTTTGTAAGTCTGTGACCGTCCATCTGCGGCATTTCAATATCCGAAATCAGCACCTTGATACTGTCGGTGATGTTGCCCTGACCCTTGAAGCTTGAGATGTAATCCCATGCGTCCTTGCCGTTTGCAAACGAGGTTACGTTTTCAAAGTGAGCCTTCTTGAGCGCCTCTACGATAAGCTTGTTGAGGAACGGCGAATCCTCGGCAATTACAATGTGCGCGTCTGTGTCAACGCTGTCGGAAACCTCGATGTGTTCGATTCCGCTTACGTCCAGTCCTGCGCTGCAATTGATGTCGGAAATAATCTTTTCAAAGTCGAGAATAAGAATAATCTTGTCGTCAATTTTTGCAATGCCTGTTGCAATTCCCGAATTCTGCGCGTTTGCAACCGTTGGCGGCTTTTCGATATTAGTCCAGCTTATACGCTGAATTCCCTTTACGGAGGTTACATGGAACGCAATGTCCATCTGGTTGAATTCGCAGACGATGAGCAAGCCTCTTTCGCCCGGCTGAGGTTCCATTCCCAGCACCTTGTGCAGGTCAACAACAGTGATAAGCTTGTCGCGGGGCATGAACACGCCCTCTACCTCAGGCGGAGCCGACGGCATAGGCGTAACCTCGCTGTATATCATTATTTCGCTTACCTTTGCAATATTTATACCATAATTTTTTGTTCCAACGATAAATTCCAACAGTTCAAGTTCGTTTGTTCCGCTTTCAAGCAGGATATTGGATTCCATAATCTTATACCTTCCTTGCATTCATTTATTCAATTATACATCATACAGGTAAAAAAATCAATACTTGTAGCATTTATTTAATAAATTATTTTTGTGAATGGCATTATTTGTTACAAATGCACAACCGGATTATTGGTTGATTAAACATAGTGCGAGTCCTGAATTTGTAGAATTGTTAAAAACTTTGTGAAAAACGTTAAAAACCACTTGACTTTGCTGTAACTTTTTGTTAATATGTAGGTAAGGATTGGGGGATTTCCCCTAAATGAAAGGTAGGTTTTTCCAATGGCTAATCGTTTTATACTTAATGAAACATCATATCACGGCGCAGGCGCTATAAACAGTATCCCTGACGAGGTAAAGGTAAGAGCCTTCAAGAAGGCTTTTGTCTGCTCCGACCCTGATTTAATCAAATTCGGCGTTACAAAGAAGGTAACAGACGTTCTTGAGAAGGCAGGACTTGCATACGAGATTTACTCAAATATCAAGCCGAATCCAACAGTTGAAAACGTTCAGACAGGCGTTGAAGCCTTCAAAAAGAGCGGCGCTGATTACATAATCGCTATTGGCGGCGGTTCGTCAATGGATACGTCAAAGGCAATCGGCATTATTATCACCAACCCTGAGTTTGCCGATGTTGTAAGCCTTGAGGGCGTTGCGCCTACAAAGAAGCCGTCTGTTCCGATTATCGCTGTTCCTACAACGGCAGGTACAGCCGCTGAAGTTACAATCAACTACGTTATCACTGACGTTGAAAAGAACAGAAAGTTCGTTTGCGTTGACCCGCACGACATTCCGATTATTGCAGTTGTTGACCCTGAGATGATGTCCTCAATGCCAAAGGGACTTACAGCCGCAACAGGTATGGACGCGCTGACGCACGCAATCGAGGGCTACATCACAAAGGGCGCATGGGAATTGTCCGATATGTTCCATCTTAAGGCAATCGAGATTATTTCACGCTCGCTCCGTGACGCAGTTGCAAACACACCAAAGGGCAGGGAAGACATGGCGCTTGGTCAGTACGTTGCAGGCATGGGCTTCTCCAACGTAGGACTTGGCATTGTTCACTCAATGGCTCATCCGCTCGGCGCTTTCTATGACACACCTCATGGCGTTGCAAACGCAATCATTCTCCCGACTGTAATGGAATACAACGCTCCGTTCACAGGTGAAAAGTACAGAGAAATTGCCCGCGCAATGGGTGTAAAGGGCGTTGACGATATGTCGCAGGAGGATTACAGAAAGGCAGCTATTGAGGCTGTTAAGAAGCTTTCCGCAGATGTAGGAATCCCTGCTGACCTAAAGGCAATCGTTAAGGAAGAGGATATTCCGTTCCTTGCACAGAGCGCTTACGACGACGCTTGCAGACCCGGAAACCCGCGCGACACCAGCGTCGAGGAAATTGCAGCGCTTTACAAGTCGTTACTGTAATAAATCAATATACGCTAAATCCCGCTGACAGTTCGGCGGGATTTTTTATGAAAAAATCCCATCGAAAACGATGGGATTTCAGACTGTCGAAAAAGTCAAATTTAAAGTTTTTGTCCACTTTTTTCAAAAAGTGGTGGGTACTTAGGGCAACGCCCTAAGTCGCTC
>CAKSIR010000019.1 GCA_934462775.1 uncultured Ruminiclostridium sp. | reverse complement strand
AGGCTCGGAGAAATCCGAGCCTTTAGTTTACCGAAAACCTCAGGACAGCTTTAGCGTTGCAACCGCGTTCAGCTCTCCTCCTGCAACATTGCCTGCGAGATACTCGTAGTAAGCCTGACTGCCTATCATTGCCGCATTGTCGCCGCAAAGCGAAACAGGCGGAACATAAAGAGTCATGCCCGCTTTTTCCGCACGCTCGGCAAGCATATTGCGAAGCCCCGTGTTTGCCGCAACGCCGCCTGCAAGGGCAACTGTTTTGCAGCCGTTATCCCTCGCCGCCTTGATGAATTTGCCTGTCAAAATGTCCGCAACCGTATACTGGAAGCTTGCCGCAAGGGAGCTTATGTCCACTTCTTCGCCTTTCTGGTTTGCATTGTGAACAAGGTTGATTACCGCCGTTTTAAGTCCCGAAAAGCTGAAATCATACTCGTTTGCTGTGTGAGGTCTTGGCAGCCTGTACTTCTTGCAGTCGCCCTGCTTTGCGGCATTGTCAATATGCACGCCGCCGGGATACGGAAATCCCATCGCCCTTGCCGCCTTGTCAAACGCCTCCCCTGCCGCGTCATCAAGGGTTCTGCCGATTGTTTCAAACTCGGTGTAGCTTTTCACCTTGACAATGTGCGAATGTCCACCCGACGCAACAAGGCAAAGATACGGCGGCTCAAGCTCAGGGTGAGCAATGTAATTTGCCGCAATATGCCCCTTTATGTGGTGAACGGGAATAAGCGGCTTCCTTGCCGCAAGAGCAAGCCCTTTTGCAAAATTCACTCCCACAAGCAGCGCACCGATAAGCCCCGGCGCGTAGGTCACGGCAATGGCGTCCACGTCGGCAAGCTGCATTTCCGCCTTTTCCAGCGCCTCCTCAACTACGCCAACAATGTTTTCGCAGTGACGTCTTGACGCAATTTCGGGAACAACGCCGCCGTAGAGCTTATGCTCGTCGATTTGCGTAGCCACTATGCTTGATATTATTTTACGTCCATCCTCAACAACAGCGCAGGCAGTTTCGTCGCAGGAGGACTCTATTGCTAATATTCTCATTTTCAAAATCCTTTCCGATAACTATAAACAGTATAACTCAATTTTTGCGGTTTTGCAATATATTCTTGAAAAACATGAGGTTAAGTTGTATAATAAAGGAAAACCCTAAAGGAGCAAATTATGTTCTCACAGATAAACGGAATCGGTCTTTTCGGAATGAACGCGTTTATGATAGACTGCGAAATCAGTACCAGAAGCGGCACTCCATCCTTCGATATAGTCGGACTTGGGGATATTGCCGTCCAGGAAAGCAAAATGCGTATCCGCGCAGCGCTGGACAACTCTGATATACACCTTTCATCGCAGAGAGTGACTGTTAACCTTGCTCCCGCAAACATAAAGAAAATCGGCTCAATGTACGACCTGCCCATACTGGTTTCGCTGCTTGCCGCTGAAAATATAATCAGGCGCGACCTTTCCAAAAGCGCCTTTTTCGGCGAGGTTTCCCTTGGGGGAAACGTAGTCGGAGTGCGCGGCGCATTGTCAATGGTAATCGAAGCTCAGCGAAACGGAGTAAACGAGGTTTACCTCCCTTATGAAAACGCAGGCGAAGCGTCCGTCGTTGAGGGCATGAAAATTTACGGCGTGAAAAACATTGCTGAGCTTGTGCGGCACCTTATGGGGAAACCGGTAATTCCGACCGCCGAGCCGTATATTCCAAGCTCCGAGGACTACTTCACAGGCGCGGATTTCTCCGAGGTGAGAGGTCAGGAAAACGTGAAAAAGGCAATGGAAATCGCAGCGGCAGGATTTCACAACGTGCTGATGATAGGCCCTCCGGGAACAGGCAAAAGCATGATTGCAAAGCGGCTGCCAACCATTTTGCCGCAGATGACCTTCGAGGAGAGCATTGAAACCACACAGGTTCATTCGGTTGCCGGAATGTTAGACGACAAGCACCCCCTCGTTACCGCACGACCGTTCAGAAACGTAAGCCATACCGCCTCGGCTGTGGGACTTATCGGCGGCAGCGGAATCCCCAAACCGGGTGAAATTTCCCTTGCGCATAACGGGGTGCTTTTCCTTGACGAGCTGCCCGAATTTGACCGAAAGGTGCTTGAAACTTTGCGGCAGCCCCTTGAAAACGGCGAAATCACCATTTCAAGAGCAATGGGCTCGGTGTGCTATCCCTGCAACATCATGCTTGTCGCCGCAATGAATCCGTGTCCCTGCGGCAATTTCGGCAGTCCAACCAAAAAGTGCAGCTGCACAAAAAATCAGGTGCAGAACTATCTTAACCGAATCAGTCAGCCTGTCTTAGACAGAATTGACATTCAGGTTGAGGTTGCACCTGTTAATTTTGATGAAATGACCTCCGCCGAAACGGGAGAAAGCTCGGCGGCAATCAGAGAGCGTGTTCAGCGCGCAAGGGACTTGCAGGAAAAGCGCTACAAGGGTACTGGAATAAAGACAAATTCGCAGATAACGCCTGCAATGCTTCACGAGGTCTGCGTTATGACAGATGACGCGAGAGCCATGATGAGAAACGCATTTGACAGGCTGGGAATGTCGGCAAGAGCCTACGACCGTATTCTGAAGGTAGCGCGGACTATCGCGGATTTAAGCGGCGAGGAGGTTATTTCCAAGGCGCACATTTCGCAGGCAATCGGTTTCAGAAGCCTTGACAGGAAGTACTGGGCTAACCGCTGATTAGCGTTTCCGTTTCTCCCCGAAAAACTGGCAGACGAAAAGAATAACCATGCCGCTGAAATAGGCGGCAATGTCCATAACGTCAAAGGTAGTGCCGAGAATTACGGTGAGTATGCGGCTGTCGCTGACGCCAAGCAGCTCAGGGAGATTGAACATTTGCAAACATTCATACAGCGCCGCAAATACGAATACCCAGAAAGGCAGCAGCCGTATGTACTTTTTAACAAACGTGCGTATCACCGAATAAATCAGCATTACCACAATTACGTCCCCTGCAAAGCCGCGGATAAATGCATCCTTTGCGTATAACGCAATGAGTATTTCTGCTGCAAGTAATATTATGGAACCAAGCAGAAAAAAGCCTGTTATGCCGAATGTGCGATGTTTTTTCATAGCGGCGCCTCCCGAAAAAGCTGTATATAAATTTTAACACAGAGATTAGTATGTGTCAACTTAAGCTTTGCCATAAAAATTAGGCATAACGCAAGATTTATATTGACAACATAACCGTTCCATGCTATACTGTTAATACGTGAATAATCGTATCCTTATCAAGAGCAGCCGAGGAACAGGCCGATGACGCTGCGGCAACCGTTCGCTGGTGAAAACCTGTGAAAATGGTGCCAATTCCTGCGTGAATACACGAAAGATGAGGAGTGTAAATTACAAAATAATCTACGCTCCCTAATAGGAGCGATTTTTTATGTAAAAACTGCATTAAAGGAAAGGACACAAAAATGGCAAAATTCTTATTTACATCCGAAAGCGTTACAGAAGGTCATCCCGACAAAATCTGCGACCAGATTTCCGACAGCATTCTTGACGCGCTTCTCGCGCAGGATCCAATGAGCCGCGTTGCCTGCGAAACCTGCACAACAACAGGTCTTGTAATGGTAATGGGCGAAATCACAACAAAGGCTTATGTTGATATTCCGAAAATCGTTCGCGGCGTTGTTAAGGAAATCGGCTATGATAAGGCTGAATACGGCTTCGACTGCAACACCTGCGCTGT
This sequence comes from uncultured Ruminiclostridium sp., assembly GCA_934462775.1. Classification (GTDB taxonomy): domain Bacteria; phylum Bacillota; class Clostridia; order Oscillospirales; family Ruminococcaceae; genus Ruminiclostridium_E. The sequence continues at coordinate 20,116 of CAKSIR010000019.1, read as the reverse complement.
TATGACAACAATTGACGAGCAGTCAGGAGATATTGCCATGGGCGTAAACAACGCTCTTGAGGGCAGAGAAGAAAACGCTAACGACACAGGCGCAGGCGATCAGGGCATGATGTTCGGCTTTGCCTGCAACGAAACAAAGGAACTTATGCCAATGCCTATTTCTCTTGCGCAGAAGCTTGCAATGAAGCTTACTGCTGTCCGCAAGAGCGGCGAGCTTGATTACCTCCTGCCTGACGGAAAGTCACAGGTAACTGTTGAATACGACGACGGCAAGCCGGTTCGCGTTAACACAGTAGTTATTTCCTCGCAGCACAAGGCTGAGGCTACACTGGAGCAGATCCGCAAGGACGTTATCGAAAAGGTTATCAAGACAACTATCCCTGCCGAGCTTCTTGACGAAAACACAAAGTATTATGTAAACCCAACAGGCCGTTTCGTTATCGGCGGACCTCAGGGCGACTCAGGCTTAACAGGCCGCAAGATTATCGTTGATACCTACGGCGGATATTCAAGACACGGCGGCGGCGCATTCTCCGGTAAGGATCCGACAAAGGTTGACCGTTCTGCCGCTTACGCTGCACGCTACGTTGCAAAGAACATTGTAGCCGCAGGAATCGCAGACAAGTGCGAGGTTGAGCTTGCTTACGCAATCGGCGTTGCTCACCCTGTATCAATTTTCGTTGACACATTCGGCACAGGCAAGGTTGCCGATGAAAAGATTTCCGAAGCGGTAAACAAGGTATTCGACTTAAGACCCGCTGCAATCATAAAAACTCTCGACCTCCGCAAGCCACAGTACAAGCAGCTTGCTGCATACGGTCACATGGGCAGAGAGGATTTAGGCGTTGCCTGGGAAAAGACAGACAAGGCTGACGAAATCAAGGCTGTGCTCGGTTTATAATTAAATAATCAAGGGACGTGAAAACCGCGTCCCTTTTCTTTAACAAAAATACCTCCTGTGCTTTGCGCATAGGAGGTATTTTCGGGAGAATTTCAATTCAGTTATTTGATGAGAATGTATGATTTGTTGTTGTATTCGAGAGAGCTATTGCTGAAATTTACCTTGATATTGTCGGTAAAGTTTGTTCCGCCGTTAAGGTTTGTGCCTAAAAAATAAAGGTTCTTGACTGTTATTTTGCCTGTTTCTTCATCGGTTTCAGTCATGTTTTCCCAGATTTTGAACTTGTACGACTGTCTTTCGCCGCCGTTCAGCACAAGGGTTTCATCATCGAAAATCTCGATATATTCTGCGCTTTTATCGCCGTTCAGATAGTAAACTCCTGTTTTCAGCTCGCCTGTCTGTTCCTCGGAAATTGCGGGGACCTCCTGCTCATCGGCTGCCACTGATATAAAGCTGATGCCGATTGCAACGCCAACAAAGCCAACAATCATCAAAAAAACACCGAATATTCTCATTTTCATATAATCAACCCCTTTTATCCCAAAGTCTTTCGACTTTTTGTTACATTTCCATACTTAAATTATATCTTGAATTTGGTTAGAATGCAATAACAAATCGGTTAAGATTTATTTACAGTTTGGTAACAAAATAAATATTTTGTTACCGATTTGTTACTAATGTATTCTTACCCAATTATATGCAGATTAAACACAAAAAATCCCCGCATTGAGCGGGGATTTCACTTTATAAACCCTTATTTCTTTTCTCCTGCCATCTTCAGCATTTCACCAAGCTTAATGCGGTCGCCGTTATGCAGGATAATCGTTTCGTAAATCTTTGCAACAAGCATTGCCATAAGCGCAACAAAAACTGCAAGCACGCCGATTGATATTGCAACCTCTGCTCCGCTCATTTCTCCCATCAGAATTGCTGACGGAAGCGAGAACGGACTTGAAATCGGCAGATAGCGGCTAAGCAGTATGAGTATATTGCTGCCTCCGTCGCCGTCGATGTTGGACATAGACGGGAAATATGCAAGATAGAATCCCAAAACGCCGATAAGCGCCATTGGCTGCATTGCGCTCTGTAAATCCTCAATTCTGCTTACGCTTGCGCCCGCAAGTCCCGCAACCAGCGCGTAGAACAGGAAGCCGAGAATAAACACAGCGATAAACAGCAGAACCGAGCCTATATTAAAGTTTGCGAAAATTTCTCCCACAGCGCTTGACACTTCGCTGAGCGCTGCACCGTCAGCAGCCGCGTCGCCTGCGATTCCCGAGGAAAGCGCGCCGATGAATCCGAAAGGAGCAGCTATTGCCGTCGCCGTTCCGGTTACAGTTCCGATTATGGCAATCTGCGCCAGTGCAACACAGCCTATTGCAAGAACCTTACCGATAATTACCGCAAGAGGCTTTATAGATGTAAGCAGCAGCTCCATAACCTTGGAGGTCTTTTCTGTTGCGATCGCCTGCGCTACCATCTGTCCGTAAATGAAAATAAACATGAACAGAATAATAGACGTCATCATCGGCAGCATTGTCTTGATAATAGACTCAAATTCGCTTACCGGAGCTTCTCCCGCAATTGTTACATCCTGTTTGATATAGCCCTCGGCAAGCGCAATGTCGTCCTCGCTTACGCCAAGCGATAAAAGCTTGCTCTTGTTCAGAACGTCAGCCATATTGGCAAGCAGCGTTCTGCATTCCCCGTTCTGAATTATTTCATCGCTTTCAGGTCTGGACAGCAGCATTGATATATTGCCGTTTTCGTTAGGCGCCGTTATGTAAACGGCTACCTCTGCGGCTGTGCTTGCCTTAAGACTAACAATTTTTTCATCATATTGCTCTGCTGATACCTCGACGAATGTCGGACGAGGTTCAGACAGCGTTGAAAAGTCTGCCTTAGGCTCAATGCCGCTTTCATCATGGTAGTAAACCGTGCTGATTTTGCTGACATCGGCGCTTGAATCAACGGCGTCTGCCGTATCATTCATCACGAGCATCGGCAAAAAGTTAGCTGCAAGAACAAGCAGAACAAGAATAGCGGAAACCACTATGGTGCTGACAATAAATGACTTGGCTTTCAGCGTCTGAATAAAGGTGAAACGGAAAACCTGTCCCCAGCCTTTTGTTTTCATATATTCTCCTCCTCTTCTTCAGCCTTGTCGACCTTTTCTACGAATATCTCGTGGAGCGTCGGCTCGGAAAGGTCAAATCTAACCGGAATAATTCCTGCGTTCATCATCTTACGGAGAAGCTCCTCCGCCTGACGCTCGCTGTCAACGCGGAAGTTGGTTCCGTTAGGCGTCTGCTCCTTTACCGCAAGTCCGCATTCGGCAGCCATAGGCATGAAATCGCCGTCCGCCTTGACCGTAAGGTTGATTCTGCCGTACCCCTTTTTTATCTCGTTCAGATTGCCTGTAAGCACCGTCTTTCCCCGATGAAGAATTACAAGGTCCTCGCAGAATTCCTCAATTGTGGCCATCTGGTGACTGGACATAATTATGTATTTCCGCTTTGAAATCTCCTCGCGGATAACCGACTTGAACAGGTCGGCATTTACAGGGTCCAGACCGCTCAGCGGTTCGTCAAGAATAAGCAGCTCAGGGTCGGAAACCAGTGCCGCCGCAAGCTGAATCTTCTGCTGATTGCCCTTTGAAAGCTGATCGGCGCGCTTGTTTCTGTACTCGTTGACCTCAAGACGGCCGAACCAGTAGTCGATTGCTTTTGCTGCATCGCTGTGCTTCATTCCCTTGAGAGAAGCAAAATAGTACATCTGCTCAATAATGTTGTACTTGGGATAAAGTCCGCGCTCTTCGGCAAGATAGCCAACCTTCTCGGCGGTTACATCTAAAGGCTTCCCTTTCCATGTAACCGTTCCGCTCTCTTTCGTAAGCATTCCTAAAATCATGCGTATTGCTGTGGATTTTCCTGCGCCGTTTGTTCCGAGCAATGCAAAAATCCCAGGGTTTTCAATGCTGAAGCTGAGGTCGTCAACCGCAACATGATTGCCGTACTTTTTTCTGATATGCTCAACTACTAATGACATTCTGCAATCCCCTTCCGTTATTTCATTTTGTGTAAATATTATTTACCTTTATTATAACAACTATAATCTGCCCTGTCAATAATTTATCAATAAATTTTTTACTTTTTACTAAAGAATGAAGCGGCTTTGCCGATATAATATGTGAGGGAATAATCCTGACTATATTTTGAGAGAAAGGATCATAATTATGGATATTGTAAGAATTGCAGATACATCACAGGTTTCTCAGGTTCAGAACAACACCGTTAAGCCTGCCGCAGAGGACAGCAAAAAGAACACCACAATGGCTGCGGAAAACACAGATAAATTTGAACACACCACAGAGGGCTACACTCCTGCATACACAAAGCAGACAGCAAAGAAGAACACAGACGTAAAGACCGATTCCGCTTATAAGACAGCAGGCAAATCGGTTACTCAGATGAAAAACGAAGCCATGAAGAGCATGGTTGAGGAAACCATCACAGGTCAGGTAGCAGGCAAGAAGAAATCGTCAGGTTCTCTTGTAAGCGACCTTATCAGTAAGGCTTACGAGGCAGCCGAGGCTACCAGCAAGGATACAGACGACTACTGGGGAGCAGAAGCAACCGCAGAGCGCATTGTTACATTTGCCAAGACCCTTGCAAACGGCGACTCAAAGATGTTTGAAACCATGAAGAACGCATTCCTCAAGGGATTCAGCCAGGCTGAGGGCATTAAGGGCGGCAAGGGAAAGCTGCCGGGCGTTTGCTACGAAACATACAGCAAGGTTATGGATAAGTTCGACAAGTGGGAAAAGGAGCTTAACGGAGCTTCCGACTCAACAGATGACACCAAAACTGATAAGGCTGAATAAAATATAATAAGCCGCCGTGCCGCACGGCGGCTTATTTTTTTGCAAACGCAGTCTGAGAGCGGATTTTACTAAATAATATATTGCAATAAAGCTAAAATTATGGTACAATTATGTGGTAAAAAGAGGTGATTCCCATTAGCAACGACGAATTTCGACTCATAATTGACAGCGTTGATATTCCAATCTGCGCAGGTAAAGAGAATTTGCCGCTGTCATTTCTTAACGATGCCTGCAAAAGGCTTTTCGCCGAAAACGGAAAAATCAGCGAAGGAATTGAAATAAATCAGCTTGAATCCGAGCTGCACATCGGCAGACAAAGCTTTAACGGACATTACTACTCCGTTTCCGAGTCTGTAACGGCAGACGGTCTTAAGGTCTGCACTGTTCACGATATAACCGAGCTGTGCGAAGCAAAGGAAAAGGCGCTTATTGAAATGCGCTACCGCACGGCGCAGATAAACAGCGCCATTATAGCCTATGAGGCGGACATAACCAAGGATTTGCTGATCGACAGCGAAGCGTCAAAAAATTTCACCGAAAAAATGACCGGCGGCGAGAAAAGCTTCAGCGAATTTATAGACAGGTGGGCTGAAATTGCAATCCACCCCGACGACCGCATAAAATTCAGGAAAGTCATGTCCATAGAAACCATGACCTGTAATTTTAAAGCGGGTAATCCCGAATATGCCGCCGAATACCGACGCATTATAAACAACGAGTATCACTGGGTACGCACCTTTGTTCATCTCATCGAGGAGCCTGCAAGCAGGGATATATGCGCGTTTATCTATGTCAAGGACATCGACCGCGAGAAAAATAAGGAGCTGGAATACCGCCGCAAAGCCGAGCGCGATCAGCTGACGGGACTTTACAACCGCGGAAGAGCCATTGAAATAGCGGAAAACCGTCTTTCCTCCGATAAGGAACAGCGTTTCGCTCTGTTTATGATAGACGTTGACGACTTCAAGGCGGCAAACGACACCTACGGTCACACCTGCGGCGATGACATTCTCTGCCAGATAGGGAAGCATCTGAAAAGCGCGTTCCGCTCCGATGATGTTGCCGCAAGAGTTGGCGGCGATGAGTTTGTGGTTTTCTGCAACGGAAACATGACCAACCGCCTTATTGAAAAGAAAGCGCAGGCTATCTGCGACTGTTTCGCAAAAATAAAAAGCCCCAGCGGAGAGGCTTGCTTTTCAGGCTCGGTTGGAGTATGCGTTTCAGACGAGAAGGCTGACTTCGGCACGCTTTACAAAAACGCCGACAGCGCAATGTACAGAGCAAAAACAGGCGGCAAAAACCGCTGGTGCATAAATTACCTATAAGCGAGGATACATAATGAAAAGTAAAGGATTTATAACCCTGGCGATATTGGCGGGAATCGGTTTTGTAGGCTCCCTGCTCATTGAGGGGCCCTACGCAAGCGAGCTTACAAACGGACCTTTCGGCGATATTTCAGCATACGTTGGAATTATGAAGTGGATCTGCCTTGCGGTAATGATTGTCTGCATTATCTGCGCAATCGTCATTTCCGTGAAAAGAGCAGTCCGCCGAACTGCAAGAAAAGTCAGCTCAGACATTACAAATAAGCTTACAAACGCTCTCTCAGAAGCAATAACCAACGCCGCCGCTCCCGACACAACCCCTCAGGAAACAAAATTCAAGCTGCGGGATTCCGACAAGCAGACTGCCGCGAAACCGGCTGAACAGGAAAAACCGAAGTCGGTCGGGCTAACCTGTGCCTACTGCGGTTCGCAGCTAAGCTCGGACGCGCAAAACTGCCCTAACTGCGGAGCGGCAGTGAAATAATCACTGTCTGATGTAGATTCCCTGCTCCTCAATATAATCTTCCATATCGTCTTTCATGCCCGTGACCCAGTTGTCGTACCACTTTTCTTCCTCGACAGCTACCTTGTCCTCGGGCTTTAACTTTTTCTCTTTATTTTTCTCGTCCATAATTACACCCCTTTAAACAAAAAGGAGATACAGGGCAATGCCTTGTATCTCCTTTGATATTTACAGTATATCCTATTACATTTCAACTGTCAAGCCCTGTGCGGATTCAACTGTGAACTTCTTGGATGTGCCTGTTGACGAAACCTTGATCTTGTCGCCGTTTCTTGCAGCTGTAACCGTAAGCTCAAGCTTGCCGTTTTCGTCGTAGATCTTGCATTCGGCTGTCTTGCCGTCCTCAAGACCGTAAACAACCAGCTTAGCGCCCTCAACATAGTCATAAGTGAAGTTGCGCTTGAAGTCGCCGTATGCAATAATCGAGTTTGGCTTTGCATATAACGGCATTCCGAAGTAGTCGTACTTCTTTTCGTACCACTTGCCGCCTTCGAGAACTTCGCCTGTCTGAATGTCAGTCCAAGCACCTGTGTCAGGCAGATAGAAGGAGCAGCTTCCCTCCTCGTTGAATACAGGAGCAACCAGCAGATTGTCGCCTAACATATACTGTCTGTCAAGCGCAAGCGCAGCAGGGTCGGCTGAGAAGTCAACAACCATTGCTCTCATCATCGGAACGCCTGTTTCGTGGGTCTTAACTGCATTTGCATAGAGGTAAGGCATCAGTCTGCCCTTTAACTTTGTGAAGTGTCTTAATACGTCGCAGCTTTCCTCGTCAAAGTTCCACGGAACGCGGTAGGAGGAGTTGCCGTGCAGACGTGAGTGAGTTGACATAAGACCGAACGCGCACCATCTCTTGTAAAGGTCAGGCGTACCTGTTGCTTCAAAGCCGCTGATGTCGTGGCTGAAGAAGCCAAAACCGCTTAAGCACAGCGATAAACCGCCGCGGATTGTTTCCCACATTGATTCGTAGCTTGAGAAGCAGTCGCCGCCCCAGTGTACCGGGAACTGCTGACCGCCTACCGTTGCGGAACGAGCGAATAAGCAAGCCTTGTTTTCGCCGTAATATTCCTTGAGCACGTTGAATACAGTCTTATTATAAAGGTATGTGTAGTAGTTGTGCATCTTGTACGGGTCGGAACCGTCATAATATACAACGTCTGTCGGGATTCTCTCGCCGAAGTCTGTCTTAAATGCGTTTACGCCCATTTCGCAGAGAACTCTCAGCTTAGAAGCAAACCATTCGCAGGCAGCAGGATTTGTAAAGTCAACGATTGCCATGCCCGGCTGCCACATATCTGCCTGGAATACGGAGCCGTCCTTGTTTTTGATAAAGTAGCCGCCCTTAACGCCCTCGTCAAACAGTGAAGAACGCTGTGCAATGTAGGAGTTGATCCATACGCAGATCTCGATGTTCTTCTTCTTTAAGCGAGTGAGCATTGCCTTTGGATCCGGGAACATTCTCTTATCCCATGTGAAATCGCACCAGTTAAATTCCTTCATCCAGAAGCAGTCGAAGTGGAATACCTCCAGCGGAATATCGCGGCGTTCCATTTCGTCAATGAACGATGAGCAGGTTTCTTCATCGTAGTTTGTTGTGAACGATGTTGTGAGCCAAAGACCGAATGTGTATGCAGGAGGAAGCGCAGGCTTACCTGTAAGCGTTGTGTAAACGCTGATTACGTCTGCAATTGTTTCTCCGCCGATTACGAAATACTGTAAGTGTTCGCCCTGAACAGCAAACGAAACCTTTGAAACTGTTTCGCTGGCAACCTCAAAGTTTACCTTTTCGCTGTGGTTTACAAACACGCCGTAGTTTCTTGAGGATACATAGAACGGAATTGACTTGTAGGTCTGCTCTGTGCAGGTGCCGCCGTCGTTGTTCCAAACCTCAACGCTCTGACCGTTCTTTACGAATGTGGAGAACTTTTCACCAAAGCCGTAAATGTTTTCACCAACGGAAATGTTCAGCATTTCACGCATGAATGTGTTGCAGTCGGTTTCGCTCTTAGCATAGAAGTTGCTGTGCTTCATGAAGTCCATTCTGTTGTCTGTGAGGAACGGTGTTTCTTCAATGTAGGAGGTTGTTCTCCAGCCTTCCTTGGTCATGAGCTTGCCGTCATAGTAGTATTCAACGCTCCAGCCGCCGTGCTTGCCGATAACTACCTTTGTCTTGCCGCTGATAAGCTCGGCTCTGTCGTCGTAGTCGTTGATAACAGGCTTGAAGGATTCGTCCTCGTAAAGTTCGAAGTGAGGTCCCTTGTCGAGCGCTCCCTTGTAGTGGTCGATTGTTACCTTGATTGTGTTTTCGAGAGTAGATGTGAAGTTGATTTCAAGGCAGGGTCCGCCTAAAGTCATACCTCTGTTGGCAATAAAGCTGCCTGTTGCGAAAACTGTGATTGACTTGTCGTCATGTGTTACTTCATAGCTCTGTGTAGCGTAGGTAACGTTATAGCCCGGCTTGTTAAGCCAGAAACCGTCAGAAAATTTCATACCCAAAATTCCTTTCGTAATTACTTATAAATCCTTTGTTCTGCGCTGCGTAATCGTTTGCACCGCCATGGTTATATACTAACACAAAAACTTTCGCAAATCAATAGTGAAAGTTGCGTAATTTTAAAAAAATCAAGAAAAAGTTGCACAAAAAACAGGTTACATTTTCTACGCAAAACAAAAAGCCCTGCAATGTTCATGCAGAGCTTAATGCTTTAAAATGCGACCGCAGGCTGCTTCAGCAGAAGCAGCGCATATTTCCGTTCTTTTAATCATCTCTCAAGGATTAAGCTTTTTAATTTCAGCAAGGCACTTCTGGCAGATATTCTTGTCCTTGTATGTAATTATGTTTTCGCTGCTGTTGCAGAACGAGCAGGTTTCCGTGTATTTAGAAAGAATAATCTTCTCGTTTTCAACATAAATTTCAAGGTAATCCTTTTCACTGATGTCAAGAACTCTTCTCAGTTCAATCGGGATTACAAGACGACCAAGCTCGTCAACTTTTCTGATAATGCCTGTGGATTTCATAACGCTTTTCCTTTCAGATTATATATCAATTTAAATGGGAGCACTTTTTTCGTCATTTTATACAATTTTTTTGTACCGTCAATTTGAAAAAATAACTCGTACTCCATTCTTATAATACCACATTCTGTCCTTTTAAATATTAACAAATTATGAACATTTTGTTAAATAAATTCATTTTTTAGGAAGTGATTAGATGATGAAATGGATTTTCGGCGGAATTATTATTCTGTCGGCGGTCGTTTCAATTGTAACCGGCAACGTCAGCAAGCTGAACAGCGCAATACTCAGCGAATGCGGAAACGCAGTGACCCTGTGCATCTCTCTGTGCGGAATCATCTGCTTCTGGAGCGGCGTGATGCAGGCTGCAAAAAGCGCGGGCATTGTGGATTTTCTGGCGAAGCTGTTCCGCCCTGCCATAAAGCATATATATAAAGGTATAGACGTAAACGGAAAGGCACTGGGCTACATAGTGCTCAACCTTACCGCCAATATGCTGGGGCTTGGCAACGCCTCCACTCCTTTCGGGCTTGCCGCCATGAACGAGCTGCAAAAGGAGGAGCGTTGCGGCGAAACCGCCTCGGACAACATGATAACGTTCGTGGTAATGAACACCGCAAGTCTTCAGATAATTCCTACCACCGTGGCGGCGCTGCGGCTGAAAAACGGCTCGGCGGCGCCGATGGAGATACTGCCCTGCGTGTGGATAGTGTCGGCTGCAAGCGTAACGGCGGTTGTACTGCTGTCAAAGCTTTTCGGGAGGATATTCAGAAAAAAATGAACGTATCGGATTTTACAGTGCCGTCAGTCGTTGCCTTTATTGCGCTTGTTTCCCTCGTTCAGCGAATCGACATTTTCGCCGAATTTATCGAGGGTGCAAAGGAGGGGCTTGAAACGGTAAAGGACATTTTTCCCTCGCTCCTTGCCCTTGTTTTGGCGGTAGGAATGTTCAGGGCGTCAGGGGGACTTGAACTGCTTTGCAGCATTATTTCGCCCGTTACGGACGCGCTGAGCTTCCCGCCGGAATGTACTCCGCTGCTGATAATGCGGCCTTTTTCGGGCAGCGGCTCAATAGCTATTTTCGAGAACATTCTCTGCTCCTGCGGTGCAGACAGCTACGCAGGCAGGGTTGCAAGCGTCATGCTCGGCAGCAGCGAAACCACCTTTTACACCATTGCCGTCTACTATGCCGCCGCAAAGGTGAAGAAAACCCGCTACACCCTCCCCGCCGCCATGGCGGGAGATGTTACGGGCTGGATTCTCAGCGCGGCGGTGGTTTCAGCCATGCTTTTGTAAAAATGCTTGCATTAAATCCTGAAATGGAGTATAATAAACGTGTATATTCAAATTTTGTACTTTATCGAAAGGATAATCTATGCTGAGATATTTATTGGGCGGCTCTGACGCTCTTACAATAATGATGTCTTTTTTCTCCATACTGGTGGTGCTGCTGGTCGCAACCCCTGTTCACGAATGCGCGCACGGCTGGATGGCGAAGCTGCTTGGCGACGACACTGCGGAAAATTCGGGCAGACTGACCCTCAACCCTATCCAACATCTTGACCCCTTAGGTACAATATGTATGCTGCTTTTCGGCATCGGCTGGGGCAAGCCCGTGCCTGTAAATCCCTCCCGCTGCCGCAAGGTAAAGGGAAAAACCGCAATGGCGCTCACCGCCCTTGCAGGACCTGTTTCAAACGTGCTTCTGGCGCTGGTTTTCATGATTATCTACAAGGTCGTTTTCTACACCTGCGGCACTGTGAACAACATCAGCTACTTTCTGGCGGCACTGATTTTTATTATCGACATCAACCTTTATCTCGCCGTTTTCAACCTTATTCCGATTCCGCCCTTTGACGGCTCGAGAATTATGCTTGCGTTCCTGCCGACAAAGCTGTACTTCTCAATCATGAAATACGAACGCATTATAATGGTGGCAATTATGCTGCTTTTATGGTCGGGAATTCTGTCAATCCCGCTCCAGATAATCAGCAATTGGATCTTCAACGGACTTGACTTCATAACAACCCCCATTGACCTTATTTTCGTTCACTGACATGGAGGAATTAAGTTTCAAGCTTGAGGTGTTCGAGGGTCCTCTCGACCTGCTGCTAAGCCTTATCGCCAAGCATAAGCTGAACATTTACGACATAGAGATTTCGGTGCTGCTGGAGCAGTTCCTGCTGTATCTGGACAAGATGCAGGAGGCTGATATTGAGGTAGCGGGCGAGTTTCTGGAAATGGCGGCAAGGCTTATCTACATAAAGTCCTCCGCCCTGCTCCCGAAGCATGAAGCCGAGGAGATGAAAAAGGAGCTTGAGGGCGCGCTGATCGAATACGCTCAGTGCAAGGCGATGGCTGAAAAGCTCGGAGGTATGTTCATCGGCTATGATATTTTCGTCCGCGATCCAATGCAGATGGAAATGGACACGACCTACCGCAATCATCACGAAATATACGACCTTATCGGCGCAATGCAGTCGGTTTACGGCAGAGAAAAACGCATTTACACCAAGCCCGCCTCCCTTAAGCCCATCGTTGCACACAGCTTTGTGAGCGTATTCACGAAGGTGATTTACGTCCTCCGAAGAATCAGGTCAGGCGGTCAGATTGAGGTAAACTCCCTCTATAAAGGACAGAACCGCTCCGAACAGGTTGCAACCTTTCTGGCTCTTTTAGAGCTTTCAAAATACGGCAGAGTAAGCTTCTCCGAGGACAACAGGTATCTTGTATTTCTCGGCAGGCAGAAAAACCGCTCCAATGAGGAGGAATCAGATTGAATCTATCCGATGAAATTTCGGACAAGCTTGCGGAAAGCATGGCGGTTATCGAGGCGATACTGTTCGCCTGCGGAGATCCGGTTGCCCTTGACAAAATCGCAGAGGCAGCCAACATCGACGCCGATACCGCCGCAAAGCTTATCAGCAGACTTGAACGAAAATACAACGTTTCCGAAAGCGGTCTGAGGATAATCCGCCTGAACAACGGCTATCAGATAACCACAAGGCAGGAATTTGCGCCTTATGTAAAAACCGCTCTTCAGAATAAAAGGCAGGCTCCTCTTACCCAGGCGGCGATGGAAACGCTTGCAATCGTAGCATACAATCAGCCTGTAACAAAAGCCTTTGTGGAGCAGGTTCGCGGCATAGACAGCGGCAGCGTTGTAAACACCCTTGCGGAGCGCGGACTTCTTGAGGAGGCAGGCAGGCTTGACCTACCCGGCCGGCCGGTTTCGTACAAAACGTCGGACGTGTTCCTGCGCTGTTTCGGCTTATCGAGCCTTGCGGAGCTGCCCGATCTCCCCGAGCAGGACGGTCAGTTAAGCTTTGACGACCTTGAAAACGACAATATACCCGATGAAAACTGAACGAAAGGATAAAGCATGATAGGCTGGCTAATTTTTGGCGGCATTTTGCTGTTTATCGCTATACTGCTTGCTTTGTCCGCAACAGTAGTAATCGATATTGAAAACAACATCAGCGTTGAAATAAAGTATTTCCTGTTCAGGATTCTTGTTTTCCCCGAAACCGAGAAACGAAAAAGGCGGCGTAAAGAAAAGGAAAAGAAAAAAGCCGCAAAGGAAAAGAAACGGCTGGAAAAGCAAAAAAAGAAGCAGGACAAGCTGAAAAAAAAGCAAAGCAGAAAAAAACATAAATCGGCGGACAAGGCTGCAAAAAAGTCTGTAAAGTCTGATAATAAACCCAAATCAGACGTCAAGCAGACTGAAAATGCTCCTGACAATGAATCCGAAAGTAAAACCAAGGAAAACACAGAGGAAAAATCCGAAAGCAAATCCGAGGATAACCATAAAGCAAATTTTGATTTTGAAACAATAAAAGGCATGATTGACAGTGCGTCGCCGCCGATTAAACGGCTGCTGCGCAAAATAAGAGTGAACGACGTTTATATCGATATAGTGGCAGGCGGCGAGGACAGCGCAAAGGTAGCCCTTACCTACGGCACGCTGTACGCGGTCATCTGCCCTATACTTGAATGGCTGAAAAGCGTTATCACCTTTAAAGTTGAAGAACTTAACATAGAGGCTGACTTTGAAAAGGAGAAAACCGACTACTTTGTTCATGCAAAGGCAAAGCTAAGACTGAGCACCGCCCTTGGCTGTGCAATCTGGCTTTTGTTCAGGTTTATCCGAAACTCAGCCAAATCCCAGACAGCAAACACACCCCAATCAAAAACAGGAGGAAATAAAAATGGCACAGCATCTTGAAGGACTCATGGGTACATCAATGGAGAAAATCCGTGAGCTTGTCGACGTAAACACAATTATCGGCGACCCGATTTCATCGCCTGACGGAACTATCATAATCCCCGTTTCAAAGGTAACGTTCGGCTTTGTAGCAGGCGGCTCGGACATTCCCGCAAAGGTTGCAAAGGACGTTTTCGCAGGCGGCTCAGGCGCAGGAATCACAATCAAGCCGCAGGCGTTCATCGTTGTTAAAACGGACGGCGATGTAAAGCTACTTGAAATGGGAGCAAAGGATAACGGCGTCGTTGACGGTCTTATCGGCGGAATCCCCGACCTTATCACAAAGGTAAAGGACATTTTCTCAAAGGACAAGGACGAGGCTGAAGCTGCGGCCGAAGCTGCCGAGGATTTGGACTAAGCAATAATATTTTGTACAGCCGCTGCATAGAATTTACGGACGAGGTGGTTGTATGAAAAAAATGATTTCGGTTTTACTGGCCTTTTGCACAGCGTTTTTGTTGGCGCAAAAGGTTAATGCGGAGGCGGATTTCTATACCTCCGCAGTAAGCGCAATTCTCATAAATGCGGATACCGGCACTGTTCTTTACGCCAAAAACGAAAACGAACAGCGCGCCGTTGCAAGCACGACCAAAATCCTTACCGCGCTCATAACCCTCGAAAGCGGTAATCTTGACGAGCAATTCACAGTTGACAGCAATGCCATAAAGGTCGAGGGAACGTCAATGGGACTTCGCGAGGGGGACATTGTTACCCGCCGCGATTTGTGCTACGGAATGCTGCTTCCGTCGGGAAACGACGCGGCAAACGCTGCGGCAGTGAACATTGCAGGCTCTATCACGGCTTTTGCGGAGCTGATGAACAAAAAAGCTCAGGCTCTCGGCATGACCTCAAGCAGCTTCGTCACCCCGTCAGGCTTGGACGCAGACAATCACTATTCCACCGCCTACGACATGGCGATTCTTACAAAAGCCGCGCTCCAAAACGAGGACTTCGCGGAAATATGCCGCCTTGCCAACGCTAAACGCTGTTTCGGCAATCCGCCTTACGAGCGCTGGCTTTCCAACAATAACAAGCTTTTGTGGAATTACGACAGCTGCATCGGCGTAAAAACGGGCTTTACCGACAACGCAAGGCGCTGCCTTGTTTCAGCCGCAGAACGCAGCGGAGTAAGGCTTATTGCGGTAACGCTCAACGCGCCAAACGACTGGAGCGACCACAAAAAAATGCTTGATTACGGCTTTTCCGTGGTTTCAAACCACACAATTGACGTGGATTTATCAGGTCTGTGCGTACCTGTTATCGGTGATACCGAAAGAGAAATGACGGTAGTTCCCCGATGCGAGGTTGAAATTGCAGCCACTGACGATGAATTTTCGCGGATTGAAACAAGGATAAACCTTGAGCCGTTTATTTACAGCGGATTTGAGCAAGGCGAAAAGGCGGGAAGGGTAGATATAATCCTTGACGGCAAGGTGCTGAAAAGCGTTTGGCTGGTGACTGCCGAAGGCTGTAAACAAACAGCCGAACCTCTCGGTTTCTTTGATGGAATTATACAGTTCTTTAAAAAGCTGTTCTAAATTACATACAGTATAACACATAGGAAGATAAAAATGGAAAAAATCAGATTACAGAAAATAATCGCCGACGCAGGCTACTGCTCGCGCAGAAAGGCGGAGGAGTACATCGCCAACGGTCAGGTCAAGGTAAACGGCCATGTGGCAAATATCGGCGACAAAGCAGATCCGCGCAACGACCTTGTTACCGTATGCGGCGAAAAAATCAGCAGCGAAGAAACACAGCTCCGCTACATCAAGCTCTACAAGCCGAGAGGCTACGTTACCACCATGGCTGACCAGCACGGCAGAAAAATAGTTACCGAGCTGCTCACAGACGTAAACGAACGCGTTTACCCTATCGGCCGTCTTGACAGAAACTCCGAGGGACTGCTGCTGCTCACCAACGATGGAGCGTTCGCGAACGATGTTATGCACCCCGCTCACCATGTGAGCAAAACCTACCGGGTTACAGTTCCGTCCGCCGTTACCGAGGAACAGCTTGAGCAGATGGCAGGCGGCATTGAAATCGAGGAGGGCGTTGTTACACAGCCCTGCACAATCAACGTGCTTGTAGAGGGAGCCGACCGCACCGTCCTTGAATTTATTATCAAGGAGGGCAAAAACCGCCAGATTCGTAAAATGTGCGCCGCCGTTTCCCTTGAAATAAGCAGACTGCGCAGAACAAATATCGGCGGCGTTAAGCTGGGAATGCTGAAGCCGGGCGAATATGCCGACCTTACCAAGGAGGAAATGCGTATTCTCCGCGCCTCCGCAGGCAAGCAGACAGAAAGGAACGGCAGAAAAAAGAGATGATCGAACTGGGATTTGACGGCGAAAAAGACGGAAAGCTTTTGTTCACAGCAAAAGAAAAACATGAAATTCTTTGTTCACTTTATGCAAATCTCAATACTGACAGTATAAATATTATCGAACTCAACGGAGAGGAAATGCTTTTTGACCCGATTATCAGGACAGCGATGAACTGGGCGTCGGGAAAAGGCGTTTCCTCTTGCTTTTTTTCACTTGACGACGATTTTATGAACAAACTGTATTCGCTGGGTATTGTAGAAATGAACAATAATTCCGTGCCTGACATTGAGTATTTCTTCAAAACTAAAAAAAATTGCAGAAAAGGCTGAAAACCCTTGAAATTCTCTGAATTTTATAGTATAATTTACAGTGGAGAAATATTAAGGGCTTTTTGTTAATAAAATAACAAGCTCTTAACCTAATAAGTATAATTTGATTGGAGGATTTTCCAAGTGGCAGAGAAAAAGACAATTGCTGAAATGGAACAGAAGATTTCTGACAGTGAAGCAAGAAACAGACTTATTTCCCTGTTTGACGAAGACAGCTTCGTTGAACTGGACAAGTTCGTTTCATCAAAGGGAGAAACTGTTGGCGTAATCACCGGTTACGGTCAGGTTGACGGCACAACGGTTTACGCTTTTGCGCAGGATATGAGCGTTAAGAGCGGTGCTGTATGCAAGGCGTCGGCAGCAAAAATCAAAAAGGTTTACGAGCTTGCTCTCAAGAACGGCTCGCCTGTTGCCGCAATCTACGATTCAAACGGCGCAGACGTAAGCGAGGGTATCGAGCTGCTTGCAGCTTACGGCGAAATCGCTGACGCAAGCGCAAAGCTTTCGGGCGTTGTACCTCAGGTGGCAATCGTTGCAGGCGTTTGCGCAGGCACAACAGCTATGCTTGCCTGCATGGCTGACTATGTTATCATGACTGAAAAGTCCGAGCTTTTCATGACTGCTCCTTCCGTTGCCGAGGATAAGGCAGAAAACGCAGGAACAGCTGAAAACGCCGCCAAATCAGGCGTTGCCGCAATCGTTGTTAAAGACGGCGCAGAGGCAGTTGCAGCAGCTAAGAAGCTTCTTGCAATTCTTCCGCAGAACAACCTCGAGCTTGCAGGCAACGACTATTACGAAGAAAATTCCGCTGACGTTACCGCTGACTTAAAGGGCGGCGACATGGCTAAGGCTCTTGCAGACGCAGACAGCGTTATCGAGCTTTATAAGGATTTCGGCACGTCTGCTTACGTTGCCCTCGGCAGCATTAACTGGCGCACAGTAGGCTTTGTTGCTGCAAACGGCAGGCTTACCTCCGCTGACAGCGCTAAGATTGCACGTTTCGTAAGCACCTGCGACGCTTTCTCGATTCCTGTTGTTACAATCGCTGACACAGAGGGATTTGTACCGAGCGCAGCAGCTGAGCTTGCAGGCTCAATCAGAGATGCGGCTAAGCTGACACAGGTTTACGCTTCCGCTACGACAGCCAAGATTACGCTCATTACAGGCAAGGCTTACGCAGGCGCTTATGTTGCACTTGCTTCCGCTTCTGACTTTACGCTTGCTTTTGAGGACGCAGTTATTGCTCCTTGCGCTCCGACAGCTGCCGCTATCATGCTCCACAGCGACGAAATCGACAGCAAGGAAAAGCTTGCTGAGCTTGCAGCGGAATACGAGGCTAACGACGCTTCTCCTTTCAACGCTGCCGCTTACGGCTATGTTGACAGAGTAATCACAGCAGACGAAGCAAAGGCTGCCATTACCTCCGCTATGGATTTACTTTCAAGCAAGAGAGTTGCTGCTCCTGCAAGAAAGCATATCAACTTTGTATATTGATTTTAATTCTACCGAAAGGATTTTTGAAAGATGAAAAGATATAACATTACAGTAAACGGTAATTCATACGATGTAACAGTTGAAGAGGCTGACGGCGCTTCCGCTCCTGCTGCCGCTCCTGCCGCTCCAAAGGCTGCTGCTCCAAAAAAGGCTGCTGCTCCTGCAGGCGCTCAGGGCAACGTAAAGGTTGAATCCCCGATGCCCGGTACAATCGTAGCTATCAAGGCTAACGTTGGCGATAAGGTAACAAATGGCACAGTTATCGCTGTTCTCGAGGCTATGAAGATGGAAAACGATATTGTTGCGTCCGGCGACGGCGTTATTGCTTCTATTAACGTAACAAAGGGCGAATCCGTAAATACAGGCACAGTTATCGCAACAGTAAACGCATAATGCGTCACATAACGATATAACGGAAAGGAACTTTTAAATATGGGAAAAGTAAAAATTACCGAAACCGTACTTCGTGACGCTCACCAGTCCCTTATTGCCACAAGAATGACAATGGACGAAATGCGCCCGATTTTAAGCACAATGGATAAAATCGGTTTCTACTCGCTGGAATGCTGGGGCGGCGCTACATTTGACGCTTGTCTGCGTTTCCTTGACGAAGATCCTTGGGAAAGACTCCGCATTCTTCGTAAGGAAATGCCTAACTCTAAGCTCCAGATGCTGTTCAGAGGACAGAATATGCTGGGCTATCGCCACTATGCTGACGACTTAGTAAGCTACTTCGTTCAGAAGTCCGCTGCAAACGGTATCGACATTATCCGTATCTTCGACGCCCTCAACGACATCAGAAACCTTAAGACAGCAATCGCTGCCGCTAAGAAAGAAGGCGCTCACGCTCAGGTTGCAATGTCCTTCACAACAGGCGACATCTTCACAAACGAATATTATGTAAACTACGCTAAGCAGTGCGAGGCTGAGGGCGCTGACTCTATCTGTATCAAGGATATGGCTGCTCTTCTCCTCCCGTACAGAGCAGGCGAGCTTGTTAAGGAAATCAAGGCAGCTGTCAACATTCCTGTACAGCTTCACACACACTACACATCGGGTCTGGCTTCAATGTGCCTGTTAAAGGGCATTGAAAACGGCTGCGACATGATCGATACAGCAATGTCGCCCCTTGCAAACGGTACATCACACGCTCCGACCGAGTCAATGGTAGCCGCTCTTGCAGGTACCGAATACGATACAGGTCTTGACCTTGTAAAGCTGAACGAAGTAAGAGAATACTTCATGAAGCTCCGCAAGAAGTACATTGATTCCGGCTTACTTGACCAGAAGATGCTTGCCGTAAACCCGAACGCTCTTATTTATCAGGTACCGGGCGGAATGCTTTCCAACCTGCTTTCACAGCTTAAGCAGGCAGGCAAGGAAGATCAGCTTGACGCCGTACTTCAGGAAGTTCCGAAGGTTAGAGCAGATTCAGGTAACCCACCGCTTGTTACACCAACATCACAGATCGTTGGTACACAGGCTGTATTCAACGTAATCACAGGCGAACGCTACAAGACAGTTACAAAGGAATTCAAGGACATGGTTAAGGGCGCTTACGGTAAGACTCCTACCGAAATTGACCCTGAATGGAGAGCAATGATTCTCAAGGGCGAAGAGCCTATCACCTGCCGTCCTGCCGACCTGCTTGAGCCTGAGCTTGAGAATATGCGCAAGGAATGTGCACAGTGGATTGAACAGGAAGAGGACGTATTAACATACGCAATGTTCCCGAAGGTTGCACCTAAGTTCTTTGAGAAGCGCAGAGATAAGCAGAATGGAATTGATTCCGCTCACGCTGACAAGGCAAACAAGGTAATGCCGGTTTAATTGAACAAAACTAATCCCCTTAGAGAAATCTAAGGGGATTTCAGCTTGTCGAAAAACGTGCCACCGGCACCTTTTTCGAGGATTTTGTTGTGAAAATTATTCACTTGTGGGGCGCTTTTTTTCTTGAAAAAAGTGCCCCACACCCCTGCAAAACTTGGTACTATTGCGCAAGCAATAGTACATAGCTTTATATTGGGGTATTCCGACTTCTGCGGAAGTCGGCTT
>CAKSIR010000018.1 GCA_934462775.1 uncultured Ruminiclostridium sp. | reverse complement strand
AATGCTGTTGTGCGATAGGACTGACGACAGGGAGTTTTTGAAAGCGCTGTTTGAGGAGATTTATCCTGAGCTTTCTGATACGAAAACAAAAAGAAAAACAGTATCCCAACCGACGGGGGCCTTACCTGACAAAGGTACGCATGCCACGCCAAAGAATACTGTTTAAAGCATTATAGCACAACATAATTCAAGAGTCAAGCTGAGATTTTTGTAAGATGAAACTTATGGAAGTTTTTAAGTGGAAAATATGTTACACGTTTTAGCTTAGTATAATTAACGCACAAAAATCCACTGAATGATTTCCGTGGCTTTTGTGTCATGTTTGTGTCATACATTTATGAAAAAACGTGTATTTTTGAGAAACCTCAGTGTATAAATCAGAACATAACAAAAGCCGATAAATCCCATTGTAATGAGGATTTATCGGCTTTTCTCGATTTAATCGAGGGTTGTACTTTGGCGGAGATGGTGGGATTCGAACCCACGGAACCGATTAAGGCTCAAACGATTTCGAGTCGTTCTCGTTATGACCACTTCGATACATCTCCGTATAATATTGACGCAATTTGAAATTTTTCCATGATATATTTACCAACTATAAACCAATCTCAAATTGTTACCATATTATTATACACGAAGAGGAGCGTATTGTCAAGGTTTTTTTGCCGCCAATGAATATATACTAAATTTGTATAAATTTCGACAAATTTTGCTCAAACTTGGTAATGTATATCGTGAAATATACCAATATGTAGTTGTTGACATACTACGCAAGATATGGTATTATATATTTGACGAAAACACATGAAATTGTGGTCAAGTTAGCAATCGGTAACTTGATTTGCAGTATGTGCTTAATAAATTCAGTTAAGTCGGAGCAGCAAGCAAACGAACGATATGAGAAGGAGAAATGTAAATGATGACGAATTTTGCTGAAGAGTGGAAGGATTTTGTTCCCGGCAAATGGAGCAGCGGAGAGGTTAATGTAAGAGATTTTATTGCAAAGAACTTCACACTGTACGAGGGCGACGAATCATTTCTTGCAGGTCCTACCGACGCTACAAAAAAGCTTTGGGAACAGGTAATGGAGCTTTCAAAGAAGGAGCGCGAAGCCGGCGGCGTTCTGGATATGGATACGAAAATTGTATCGACAATCACATCACACGGTCCGGGCTATCTTGACAAGAGCCTTGAAAAAATCGTCGGTTTCCAGACGGACAAGCCTTTCAAGCGTTCGCTGCAGCCTTTCGGCGGCATCAGAATGGCTCAGAATGCCTGCCGCGAGAACGGGTACGAGGTTGACCCCGAAATCGTAAAGATTTTCACAGAATACAGAAAAACTCACAATCAGGGCGTATTTGACGCTTACACGCCTGAAATGCGTCTTGCAAGAAAGTCCGCTATTATCACCGGCTTGCCTGACGCTTACGGACGCGGAAGAATTATCGGCGACTACCGCAGAGTTGCGCTTTACGGCGTTGACAGGCTGATTGCCGACAAGAAGAATCAGCTCGATACGGCTCCTGTCAGAATGACCAGCGTAAACATTCGTCTGCGCGAAGAGCTTGCAGACCAGATCAAGGCGCTTGACGAACTGAAGCAGCTTGGCGAAATCTATGGATACGACATTTCAAAGCCTGCAAAGAACGCACAGGAAGCAATCCAGTGGCTCTATTTCGGTTACCTTGCAGCAGTTAAGGAACAGAACGGCGCGGCAATGAGTCTTGGCAGAACATCAACATTCATCGACATTTACATTCAGCGCGACCTTGAACGCGGCGTTATTACCGAGGAACAGGCGCAGGAGCTTATCGACCACTTTATCATGAAGCTGCGTCTTGTCAAGTTTGCAAGAACGCCTGAATACAACGAGCTTTTCTCAGGCGACCCGACATGGGTAACCGAGTCGATCGGCGGCGTTGATATTGACGGTAAGCCGCTTGTTACAAAGTCAAGTTTCAGATACCTGCACACGCTGGACAACTTGGGAACGGCTCCCGAGCCGAACCTTACGGTTTTATGGTCTGTTCATCTGCCGCAGAAATTCAAGGAATACTGCGCTAAGATGTCTATCAAGACATCGTCGATTCAGTACGAAAACGACGACCTTATGAGAGTTACTCACGGCGATGATTATGCAATTGCCTGCTGCGTATCCTCGATGAGAATCGGCAAGGAAATGCAGTTCTTCGGCGCAAGAGCAAACCTTGCAAAGTGCCTGCTTTACGCAATAAACGGCGGTGTTGACGAGCGCCTCAAGATTCAGGTTGCACCTAAGTACAGACCTGTACAGGGCGATTACCTTGATTATGACGACGTAATGGAAAAGTACGACCAGATGATGGAATGGTTGGCAGGACTCTATGTGAACACACTTAACGTAATTCACTATATGCACGATAAGTACAGCTATGAAAAGCTTCAGATGGCGCTCCACGACAGAGAAGTAAAGCGCTATTTTGCAACAGGAATCGCAGGCTTATCCGTTGTAGCAGACTCGCTCAGCGCTATCAAGTACGCTAAGGTAAAGTGTATTCGTGACGAGGACGGTGTAGTTGTAGACTACGAGGTTGAGGGCGACTTCCCGAAATACGGCAACAACGACGACAGAGTTGACGATATTGCAGTTCAGATTGTTGAAACATTCATGGACAAGATAAAGAAGTATCACACATACCGTCAGAGCGTTCCTACAATGTCGATTCTGACTATCACGTCAAACGTTGTATACGGCAAGAAAACAGGCAACACGCCTGACGGAAGAAAAATGGGCGTTCCGCTTGCACCGGGCGCAAACCCAATGCACGGCCGTGATACTCACGGCGCTGCGGCTTCGCTTTCTTCTGTTGCAAAGCTGCCGTTCAAGTACGCGCAGGACGGTATTTCAAACACATTCTCAATCGTTCCGAACGCGCTCGGCAAGGACGGTATTTCAATGCTTGAGGATATTGACGTTGAGCTTGAAATGACAGAAGAAGAGCTGAGAAGGGCTGCTGCCGATGCACAGTGACGATAAAGCAAAGGAACTCGTTGAAATGCTTGACCGCTTATGCCGCGAAGGTACGGGGCATATCAGCGTGACAAGAGAAAGCGACGAGGACACGGTCAGCGAGGAAACCGAACGCCTTCTTGAGTGTAAGGGCAACATGGCTTGCGGTGTTCCCACGCTTCACAAAGGAATAGATGAATAATCAGAAAGGAAAACACTATGGAAGATAACAACAAATTACAGGTTGACAACCTTGTTTCACTGCTTGACGGCTATGCAATGAAGGGCGGTCATCACCTTAATGTAAACGTATTTACAAAAGAAACGCTTCTTGACGCACAGAAGCATCCTGAAAAGTATCCGCAGCTTACAATCAGAGTTTCGGGCTATGCAGTAAACTTTATCAAGCTGACAAAGGAACAGCAGGACGACGTTATTTCAAGAACATTCCATCAGAAAATCTGACATTGAATTATTGACAGACCATATAAAAAGTTTTGCTCAAGCTTTTTCAAAAGCTTGCAGGTACTTAGGGCAGCGCCCTAAGCCGACTTCCGCAGAAGTCGGAATATCCTGACACAAAGCGATTTTTTGAGGGGTAAGGGGAACTTTTTTCAAGAAAAAAAGTTCCCCTAAACTGTGTGGTTTACTCAGCACAATCCTCCGAAAATATGCCAGTGGCATGTTTTCGGAATAAACTGCTGTACAATTTATTATGAAGAGGGGTACAAAATGACCGGAAAAATCCATTCAACAGAAAGCTTCGGAACGGTTGACGGTCCGGGAATACGATTTGTTGTCTTTATGCAGGGCTGCCCTATGCGCTGCAAATACTGCCATAATCCCGATACATGGGAAATAGGCGCAGGCAGGGAAGTGACTGCCGAACAGCTTTTGCAGGAATACGACAATTGCAGAGAGTTCTACAAAACAGGCGGAATAACCGTAACAGGCGGCGAACCTCTCATTCAGATAGACTTTGTTACCGAGCTGTTTGAAAAAGCTAAAGCTGCGGGAATAAACACCTGTCTGGACACTTCGGGAATTACCTTTACTCCTGCAAATACCGAGAAATTCGACAGACTTATGAAGTCGGCTGACCTTGTTATGCTTGATATAAAGCATATTGACAACGAGCACCACAAGGAGCTTACCAAGCAGAGTAACGGCAACATTCTGCAATTTGCCGAATACCTTGCGGAAAAGAACGTTCCCGTTTGGATAAGGCACGTTGTAGTTCCCGGCATTACAACCGACAATGAATACCTGTATCGGCTCGGCGGATTTATCGGGAAGCTGCGCAATGTCAAGGCGTTGGACGTCCTGCCGTATCACGACATGGGCAAGGTTAAATACGAAAATCTTGGCATTGATTATCCGTTAAATGACGTTCCGCCTGCTACAAAGGAACAGGCGCTTGCCGCAAAAAAAGAGATTTTGAGGGGAATAAAAGATTTCAGATTGGGAAAATAGGTATTGACATTGCGGCTTTAATGTGGTAGTATCTTAATATAGCCTGACGCTGAAATTTTATTGAGGCAGAAGATAAAGTATAGTGTAACTGTAGCTGCATCTTCGGGTGCGGTTTTTATTTTGAGGGAAGTATGGAAACAAGAGTTGCGATAATAGGAATACTGGTTGAAAATCCTGATTCCGTTGAACAGATGAACACGATTCTTCACGAATACGGAAAGTATATTATTGGCAGAATGGGAATTCCTTATCACGAAAAAAACGTTAATATCATCAGTATTGCAGTCGACGCACCGCAGGATATTATCAGCTCAATTTCAGGCAAGGTAGGCAGACTGTCGGGTGTAAGCGCCAAAACCGTCTACACAAAATCCTAACGATTTAATCTGTAAGGTTAATATAATAACAAGAACAGCCGTCGGGAAATTTCTCGGCGGCTGTTCTGCTTAAATTTTTAAAAATCTATTGTAATTTTTCCGCTGCCATATTATAATAGGTTTATGAAAATTATGCTTTATCTGAAAGGAAACTAAAAATGAACGTTTGGCATGATATTGACAGCAGCAGAATCACACCACATGATTTTCTCGCGGTAATTGAAATTCCTAAAGGCGGCAAGAACAAGTATGAGCTTGACAAGAAGTCAGGTATGCTCATTCTTGACAGAATACTCTATACATCTACGCACTACCCTGCAAACTATGGCTTTATTCCGAAAACACTGGCTGACGACGGCGACCCGCTGGATGTGCTTGTACTCTGCAATGAGCCGATAAACCCGCTGGTGCTTGTTCCGTGTTATCCAATCGGCGTTATCAACATGATTGACAACGGAAAAAACGATGAAAAAATCATTGCAATCCCGTTTGAGGATCCGACATATAACTCATACAGAAGCATTGAAGCGCTGCCGCAGCACATTTTCAGCGAAATGCAGCATTTCTTCTCCGTTTACAAACAGCTCGAAGGAAAGAACACCGCCGTAAACGAGGTTATGGGTCAGAAGAACGCGGTTGAAATCATTGAAAAGAGTATCGCCGCTTACAATGAAAAATTCGGCGAAGACGAGGAAGAACAGGTTTGATTATTCTTGCAAGTAAATCTCCGCGCAGACGCGAGCTGATGGAAAGCGCGGGTTTTGAATTTGAAATTATTCCTGCAACAAAAGATGAGGTAATTCCTTCGGGACTGCAAAACGGTGAGATAGCAGAGGCGATTGCATCTCAGAAAGCCTTTGAAATTGCCGAAAAGCACCCTGCCGACATAGTAGTCGGAGCGGATACGATAGTGGTTTGCGGTAATGAAGTTATGGGCAAACCAAAGGATAGGGCTGACGCAGTTCGTATGCTGAAAAAGCTTTCGGGGCAGGTTCACTGCGTTTATACAGGCGTGTGCATAATTTCCCCGAATCGCAGGGTCAGTTTTTATGACACAACCGAGGTGGAATTTTACCCGATTTCAGATGATGAATTATCCGCATACATTGAATCAGGCGAGCCGTTCGACAAGGCGGGGGCTTACGGTATACAGGGCAGGGGCGCAATGCTTATAAAGGGCATAAAAGGCGATTACTACAATGTAATGGGACTGCCAATAGCGCGGGTTTACAGGGAAATAAAAAATATTCAATAAATTTGCAAAAAAGTGTTGACAAATGCAAAACCTTGTGATATAATGATTAAGTCGCTGAGGGAGATAGTTCAAAAGCTTCCAAAACGGCTTAAATATGGCGGCATAGCTCAGTTGGCTAGAGCACTTGGTTCATACCCAGGGTGTCGTTGGTTCGAATCCGACTGCCGCTACCACATTAAACAGTGTACCGATTTCCCAGTCGACAGAAATTCAAAGCTGTTTATTCTATTAGATCCGTTTCAAATGTACCATTCCAGTTGTTGAGTGTACGGTTACAAGGGTAACCAGTGCATAAACGGATTGTCAAGGCCCGTTGGTCAAGCGGTTAAGACATCGCCCTTTCACGGCGGAATCATGGGTTCGATTCCCGTACGGGTCACCAAACCTCCCATTGTACGAACGCATTATTGTACAATGGATAAATCATTGAATAATTTACGAAAAACCATGGAAGTATTTTCCGTGGTTTTTTCATATTACCGGACGCTTTATAAGGTAATCGTATGTTCTGAAAATATCGGCAAATTGCAGGCGTTGAGCCGCAGCAAATACACCTGCCTTGAGGTTAGGAAAGCTTTCATAGAGTATTTTGCTCTCGGCATAAATAAAGTTTGATTACATATCATGTCTGCATATCGTCTTTTTCGGTCGAACGGACGGTGAAGCTTATGGCATATACAATGCCTAAGCTGCTGTGGAATTTTCAGGCTTGATATTTTTTAGTCAAAGCTCTTGACATTCCTGAAAAAAGTGATATAATCCAAAATGAACATTGTTCATTTTGGAGGTGAAGTTGATGAATCCGCCCAATACATCGAAAGAAGAAATTATGAGAGTCAGTCGGAAAATCGTCGCCGAAAAAGGACTTCCGGCGCTGAATATGCGGACTTTGGCAAAGGAATGCGGTATCGCGCTGGGAACGCTTTACAACTACTATTCCGACAAGGATGAGTTGGTAGTTGCTGCGATAGAAAGTGTGTGGCAGGAAATTTTTGAAAAAAGCGTGCCAAGCAGTGCGGTTAAGTTTACGCAGTATGTAACGCAGACCTATGCGCAGATTATTGATGGACTGAAAGATTATCCGAATTTTTTAGCGGCGCATTCAATGTCGGTCGCAGGCTCAGCGAAAGGAGTGGCGCGCGGCATGATGGAGCGCTGCTTCGGCGAAATCCGCAGGAAACTCCGCGAGGTTTTACAGGCTGATAAAAACGTTGACCGCAGCGTATTTTCGGATAAATTCAGCGAAGAAAACCTTATCGAGCATATACTCGACAGCATCATAATTTTGATAATGAAGGGCGAGCAGGACTGCGCCGCTTTGACGGAAATCCTTGACCGTTTATTATACAGCCGAAAAAAGGAGAATTGATATGCAGGCAATATTTGAAACCGTATTCGATGTGATTTATCTTTGTACCGTGATAACTCTCGGCATAATTATGATTTGTAAAAGCAAGGGCAGAAAACAGTACCTTCTTTACGGAATAATGGCGGTAACGTTAGGAGCAGGGGACTCGTTTCACCTTGTGCCGCGTGCTGTCGCACTATGTACCACCGGGCTTGAAAGCTTCACCGCCGCTCTTGGAATCGGCAAGCTGATAACCTCTGTGACGATGACAGCGTTCTATGTGCTTTTGTACTATGTTTGGCGCTGCCGCTATAAAATTATCGGAAAATGCGGAATAACAGCGGCTGTATGGGGACTTTCGGCATTGAGAGTCATCCTCTGTCTTATGCCGCAGAACGAATGGACAAGTTCGGACGCTCCGCTTTTCTGGGGAATTTGCCGTAATATCCCCTTTGCGCTCCTCGGACTGCTCGTAATAATTCTGACATTCAAAAGCGCTAAGCAGGAGGATGACTGCGAATTCCGTTTTCTGTGGCTCACGATAGTGCTCAGCTTTGGATTCTACATTCCGGTGGTGCTCTGGGCGGACGCAGTTCCGCTGATCGGAATGTTGATGATACCAAAAACCTGCGCCTACGTCTGGACTGTACTGATAGGGTTCAATTCCATGAGGAATGCAGATAAAAACGAAATCGAGGCAAACAGATGAATCGTCCTTTTTACCATGTAAAAAAACGCGTCCTGCTGGCGATAGCAGGATGCGTATGGCTTGCTGCGGGATTTAACGTTGCACGCCTTGGAATGTTATCCTATATAGAGCTGGACGAAATCTCGGTAATTCACATATTGCTGTCGATTGTGGTGTTCGGCGTATTCGGGCTTATGTTCTACCGAATGAGCGTCAAGCATACGAAAAGAATACGCTCCTATCCTCAGGAAACAAGACCTGTCTGGAATTTTTTCGACCTGAAATCCTATCTTATTATGGCGTTCATGATGAGCGGCGGTATATGGCTCAGAAATTCAGGACTGGCGCCTGAGGTATTTATTGCAGTGTTTTATACAGGTCTTGGCTGCGCTCTGGGTTCCGCAGGCGTTTTGTTCTGGGTGAATTTTATCAAAGGAATCAGTTCACAGGAGAATGCCCAATAAAGCGCTTTAAACAAGGATTTTCGCTTTCTGCATGGCGCTGCTGCGTAAGCAACAGCGTCATGCTTTTATATAGGTAACTATTTTGAGTAAGGAAACTGCACAGCAGCGTCAGAATCTGTAAAGAGAATTATTTGCCAATATCATTTTCTGTCGGTAAGGTAACAATGAACACAGTGCCGGCTTTATTTCCGGGTTCTGCATGAACGGAGCCGCCGTGCAGAACCGCAATTTCATGCACGAGCGCAAGACCAAGTCCAACGCCGCCCATCTGTCGGCTTCTTGATTTATCCACACGGAAAAAGGGCTGAAATATGCTTTCCCGATATTCCTCCGGTATTCCGCAGCCGGTATCGGAAACGGTGACGACTGCATTGCCGTTCTCTTTGTACACCGAAACGCTGACAGAGCCGCCCTTTCGGTTATACTTTACTGCGTTTTCGATAAGATTGAACACCAGACGGTATATAAGCGCGTCGCTGCCTGTTATCATAACGTTATCACAATACTGCTCTATTGTTATATCATTTTGGCAGGCGAGAGGCGTCAGGTCTGTTATTATTTCGTCAACGAGCGGTGCAAGCTCGATACGGTCAGAGCGCGGCACTGAGCTGAGGTCGCTCATTTCAAGCAGCGTATGAACAAGCTTAGAAAGTCTGTCAAGCTGCTCGCTCTGCGAACGGACAAGCTCCGCGGTGTCGCTGTCCATATTTTTATTCTCCGCGGCAAAAAGCTCCAGCTTTGTCTGCATTATCGCAAGCGGCGTGCGAAGCTCGTGAGCGGCATTTCCTGAGAATTGGCGCTGCATTGCGAATGATTCCGAAAGTCGGTCGAGCATACGGTTCACTGAAATGCTGAGCTGTCGGAACTCGTTGACAGTGTCCTCGTTAAGCCGTATATCTGTAATGTTATCCTGATCGATTTTTTCCGCCTGCCGAGAAAGCTGTCTGAGCGGCTTCAGCGCCTGACCGCTGACGAAATACGCTATTGCGGCACTGATGGCGGTTACCGCAATTGTGATAAGCCAGCCTTTTCGCCCGAAATCAGCTTTTACGTCATATACTTCATCTGAAAAACGGCTAATAAAATCCGCCATCTGACTGCCTGATATTTCAATAGCGATTTCTTCCGTGTTTTCGGAAATTTCAGGCGTATATTCAAACACAAACCCGTTAAGGGAATCCATGCTGACAGCGCCGGAGTGATACAGAAGAAGATTAAGGCATACGCAGGTGCCCGCAATAAGCAGCGCTGTCAGCAGAGTTATCCGCCACTGGAAAGAAAGTCTTTTCATTTGCTCTCTCCTCCTATTACATAGCCCTCTCCGACGCGGTTGACGACGGGATCGTATCCGAGCGAAGCGCGCAGCTTTCTGCGCAGAGCCGATATATGAACGCGTATTGAATTGCTGAAGCTGTCCACGCTGCCGTCCCAGACGTGTTCGATAAGTTCTTCCTGGCTTACCGGCCGTCCCTCGTGCAGCATAAGATATTCAAGTACGCCGGTTTCCTTACGGGTAAGCGCAACAGGCACGCCGTCCACGGAGGCGATTCTGGTGCGTGTGTCATAGGCAAGCCGTCCGCATTTCAGGCAGACGTCGCGCTGAATGAACTGACGTCGCGTCAGGCTTCGTATACGGGCTTCAAGCTCCGCCAGGTGGAACGGCTTGGACAGATAGTCGTTCGCTCCTGCGTCCAGTCCCTCAACTTTGTCCGTTATTTCACTGCGCGCTGAAAGGATAAGCACGGGAGTTTCATTATTCACCGCGCGGAATTCCCGCAGAAGCGTCATTCCGTCCACGCCCGGCAGGTTCAGGTCAAGCAGAACAAGGTCGTAATACTCCACTGCAAGCAGCTCGCGGGCTTCCGTGCCATCGCCGCATGAATCTGCTTCGTAGCCGTCCAAACGAAGTTTTTTTGTAATATCGTCGCGCAGGGATTTTTCATCTTCAACAACAAGTAAACGCATTTTGTCCTCCATTTAAATAGTATTTATATTATAGCACAATTTAATAAAATTTGTGTTAATTTTCGCTTAACAGAAATTTTATTTCCTCTGTGCTATAATAACCTCAAGCTGAAAATCAGTAAAGCTGATTTTGACCGCATTTCATGCGGCTGCTCCGCTTCGCGGAGGGCTGAGAACATTGCATCACAAAATCTATTTGCCTGACGGCAAATAACGGCTTCGCCGTATCGCCTTACGGCGATTTGATTTGTGCTGTAATAACCTCAAGCTGAAAATCAGTAAAGCTGATTTTGACCGTATTTCATGCGGCTGCTCCGCTTCGCGGAGGGTTGAGAACATTGCATCATGTCGACAAAGAACGGAGGTAAAATAATGACTAAAAAAAAGGTGCTTGCACAGTCGTTCCTGTTGTTTGCGGGAATACTGATGGTAGGTTTCGGAGTATGGCGCGAGGAAGCGGAAACTGTTCTGTCAAAGGCGATCCGCTTGTGTATGGAGTGTGTGGGAATTGGATAAAATGAAAAAAGTAAAAAAGGTTTGCTTTCTTGCACGTTTTCGCGGACTTATACAGTTAGGAGCAGCGCTTCTGACCAATATACATCTGCCTAACTTTTTAAAAGGAACGTTATATCAAGGGGAAGGGAAATACGTCTGCGTTCCGGGTCTTAACTGCTATTCCTGCCCCGGTGCTGCGGGAGCTTGTCCTATCGGTTCGCTTCAGGCAGTTATTGGCTCCTCTAAATTCAAATTTTCCTATTACATCACAGGTACGCTCATACTTCTTGGAGTGCTTCTGGGACGCTTTATCTGCGGTTTTCTATGTCCGTTTGGCTGGCTTCAGGAGCTTTTGCATAAGATTCCTGTGCCGAAGCTGTCTACCAAAAAGCTGAAGCCGCTGAGATATTTGAAGTACGTTGTACTGGCGGTATTTGTGGTAATGCTTCCGATGATCGTTGTAAACGAGCTTGGAATGGGCGATCCGTTTTTCTGCAAATATCTATGCCCGCAGGGAGTTTTGGAGGGGGCAATTCCGCTTTCAATAGCAAACGAGGGCATACGCAGCGCCCTTGGAGCGCTCTTTTCGTGGAAAACAGGAGTTTTGCTGGCAGTCGTAACGGCAAGTATGTTTATTTATCGTCCGTTCTGTAAATGGCTGTGTCCTCTGGGAGCGATTTATGCGCTGATGAATCGCGTGTCGCTTTTCCAGATGAAGGTGGATAAGAGCAAGTGCGTTTCCTGCGGAGCTTGTGCAAAAGCCTGCAAAATGGACGTTGACATTACAAAAACGCCCAACCATTCGGAATGTATTCGCTGCGGAATGTGCATGAAATCCTGCCCGACAGACGCAATATGCTATAAATACGGGTTTGGAAATAAATCAGGCGACAGTGCCTGCAATGAAAAAACAAAGGAGATTACAAAATGAACAGAAAAAAATTAACAATTATTACAGCTTGCCTTATTATGGCGCTTTCGCTCACTGCCTGCGGCAATCAGCCGCCGCAATCAACACAGAACAGTCAGTCCTCGCAGACAGCTCAGGACACACAGCCTGCGGACAGCGGCTCTGCAGCAGAGCAGGAGCTGCTTGACGAAGAAAACAAAATCCTTTCCGAGAATCAGGAGCTGTGGGAAAAGGTTTTCGGCGCAATGGACAAGAACGTCGCTGACAGTGACCTGAGCAAAAACTACGGCGACTTTCTGCTTGATACCATTGAAAGCGCAAAGGAGCAGTTTACTGACGAGGAATATGAAATTCTGCGCGCAGGAGCGGAAAAAATACGCGACATCGAAAACCGTATAGCGCAGCTTCCGCAGGACGATTCAGCATCGGATGCAGCTTCGGCAAACGCATTTCCGCAGTTTGACGGATACGATCTTGACGGAAATAAGGTCGACAGCAGCTTGTTTTCCAACAATGAATTTACGGTCGTGAACTTTTGGTTCAGCGGATGCAAGCCGTGTGTGGCAGAGCTTGGCGAGCTTGACAAGCTGAACAAGAGCGTCAGCGAGCAGGGCGGAGAAGTTATCGGAATAAACGTTGAAACCTTTGACGGCAACGAGCAGAACATCGAAACCGCTAAGCAGATACTTGAAGCAAAGGGCGCTTCATACCGCAATATCTATTTTGATTCCGCAAGCGACGCTGGCAAGTTCTCTCTCGGAATAATGGCGTTCCCTACAACGTATGTAATTGATAAAAACGGAAATATAGTAGGCGAGCCGCTTCTTGGCGGCATAGACAGCGAGGAAAATCTCAACAAGCTTCTTGACACTATCAGCAAAGCAGGCTCGGAGAATTAACCTAACGATTCAATCTGATGGCTTGCTATTCAAATGAGTTTTGCTATGACAAGGTATGCAGGCAAGACGGGTGCAAGGTGCAATAAACGATTTTGTAAGACGCTGTTCTGTATTTCTGATACAGAGCAAAAGAGAGAGCGGACCTTTTAAGTCCGCTCTTTTTGATTTTATTCCGGTTGCTTTGTGAATGTGACCCTATCGCCATCAAAAAGCTTGAGATAGGAGTAGGTATTCTCATTAGAGTTGAACGTGAGTGACATATAAGGCAGATATGATTCACTGCCGTCGTCTTTTACGTCAGTGAACTCAAGAGCTCCGTACTTTTTCAGCTGCACATTGCTTTCAAATATGAGCTTCCCGTTTTCGGTCACGACCATACGCGGTTCATCTCCGGAAACTTCGATTACTGAACTGCCATCTTCTGTCTTCCAGACGCCAAGAAGGACGCTTGGGTCGATCGGAGTATAAGTCATGTCACCTCCGTCATACGGCGGCACAAACGGCTGACGCTCCTCCTGCTTTTTGCAGGCGCTAAAAATTGTCAGCAAGGACACTGCAAGTACACCTCCGATAATTATTCGCCCAAGCTGCATTCGTCTTACACACGCTCAAGGATCATCGTTCCGTAGCTGATTACAAGACAGCCTTCTTCGGTTATCGGTATTTCAGAGAACGGGTCAACTTCAACTCCCATAACCTCGCCCTTTACATTGGTGTCGTAGAAAAACTTACCGTCCTGCTCTTTCCATGTGGTTTGTTCAATTGCAGCGTAGCCGTCCTCGTCGATTACAGCGCCCTGCGACTTTGCCAATTCAAGCTTATCCTCGGGTACGCGCATCAACGTGTTCATCATGCCGTCCTCGGTGAATTCGATTATGTTATTGAGCAGCATAATGGCCTCTTCGGCAATTTCTCCCTCCGGCGGATTGTCCGATGTGTAAGAAACCATGCCGTTTCTTGTGGGGATCAGCAGTTCTTTAACTTTCCATTTTCCGATAATGTTCATTGCGACATCTCCTCTCTGGTTGAATTGTGTATTGTTAATTAACCCTGTAAATGGGTCATGCCCATGGATCGGCTGATTTCGGTGTGCGAACACCCGTCAGCAGATACTGTTCCCAAAGGAACCATTTGCCGTCAGAGCCGCGCTGGCGCAGCTTTATCGGCCGCGGGGAATCTGCTCCGCCGCATGGAATGAACAGCTTTACATAGCCCGGTTCCTCGTTTGATACATGATTAGACTCTATAACGAGCGTATATGGCTGTGTCGGCGTATAGTTATTATCAGGTGTCGAGCCTGAGAAGTAGGTGAAAGGCAGATATGTTTTTCCGTCGCGGAAGCGGTCGTTCAGGAAAGACAGATCCTGACCGTTCAGCGGCCGCGGACCGCGAAGATAATTCAGCATCTCAGTGCCGATATTTTTATCTGCTGCATAAGCGCAAAGTGCGAGGACAGTCAAGGCAGCCGTTTTGAACGGCGAATCCATGCTTGCTTCCGGAAGCGCCTGCATCTCCGCCAGGCTTTCGGGAAGCGCGGTGAAAGTGAAAGTTTCACGTTTTGAGCCTATTGCGGACACTGCCGAGTTTGCGGCTGTGTTGATTGCCTGATTGGCCGTGCTTTTAAGTTTGTCGAAGATTCCCATTGTTAAACTCCTTCCAAAATGATTTATGATCTCAGCCTACGCCTTCGCAGGCAAAAAGAGTGTAATTTATTCCGTCGCCAGGATATACATACGGTTCGGTGTATTCGTCGTCAAGGTATACCGTACCCCATCGGCAATACTCGCAGGCATCAAGCTCCCAGTCTGACGGAATCGTGAAGGTTTCGCTGAAGTTTGTTCCGTCAGCGTAGAGCTGATTGATTGTTACATTACGCAGCGTTTTCTTCCAGGCTGCGATTGTATCCGGCTCAGATATAGCTTCTCCGTAGCTGAATTTTACCATGTAGTACGACTCGTCGTTTTCATCGAAAGCCTCTATTGCCTTTAATGCAAGTGTTCCGCGGTCAATTGTGTAAACGGTGCTTGAATAGCCGTAATCGATGTAGAATATTTCCTCATCCTCGGTACAGGTCAGGCGGATAAAATCGATTTCGTAATTCGGAAGCATCATGTTGGCAACGTAATCGTCAAGCCAGTCTGACGCGGCGCCGACAGGCATTACGCTGACGCTGCCGCTATCGTTGGTGTAGAATCTGTATTCATTATAATAGCCAAGCGAGCCGTCATTGCACCAGAAAGCATATCCGCTGTCGGTTTTCGTTGAACAGGAGATAACTCCGGCTCCGTTTAAATAATCCTCGGTAATAGTGAGATTATCGTATATCGAAAACAGGTTTGACAGAAGGTTGGCGTCATGCAGAAGCTCAGGCGTAAAATCAAGATCGTAGAACTCGCTGCGGCTTAGCTCGGAGAGCTTATAGCCGTCGTTTTTCTTCTCGAATCTGACGTTAAACACTGTTTCCTCTACCACGTCGAAACGCAGGTGGTCGCGTATCGTGACTGTAAATGCATTTTCTTCAGCCTTCTCGCAGTTCACTTCGGAGGTAACTCCGAGATACGAGTGGAAGCTTTCGCTGATTGACGGAAAACTCCAACAGTTCTTTCCGTCAATTACCTTGCTTTCCGCGTTGACGGTATTCGGAGGGGTTGCGGCAGCCTTTTCGGTCAGCATGATATTTTGAATTTCTTCAAGGCGTTCCTCTGACAATACAGCGGCATCGGAAAATTCAAGATTTGCTTTGTACGCCGCATACCATCCGGCTGTGTTCCACACGAATTCAGGCGTATCTGTGTCTATGATTTCGTTTTGCGCCAGCGTACGGTATGATAGGGCAGCCGATATTGCAAGGCTTTCGAGGTCGTCAAATTCAGCAGGCTTGTCGCTGCTGCATCCGGCGAGGCAGGAGATGATGATAGACGTCATGGAAATGACAGCGATCAATTTTTTCATGATTGTTACCATAGCTTTCACTTCGGCGAAAGCATCCTTTCTCCCCGTTTTGGGGCGGATTTGCGGAGCGGATTAGTTTTGTCGGAGAATTGCGAAAGTTATGAAATGCGCGGAGAAATATTCAGATAGATGCCGCTTGTTCAAACGAGCGTTCGTGTGTCTGCTAGTGTTATGCTGCGCTTAGCTCGGAGCGTTTTCGGCAGACCTTTTCTGAAGAATACGGGTCGGTTACCTTTGATGATTTTTTTCTGCCGCAAGAGCATGAAAAGCTTCGATAAGTTCTTTTTCTGCTTCTAACGGAGCGCTTATCGTGCTGCCGTCTGAGAAATCAAACGAGGTTCTGTATGTGGTTTCATCGAGAATGATTAATCCGTCGTCGTCCGGTTCCTCGTACTGCTTGACCGTTGTTACAAGCTGACAGCTTTTTATGATTTGGAGTATTGCTTCTGCGTCGTTTTCACTTATACTCAGCCTTTCCGTTTGCGTATGAGTG
Organism: uncultured Ruminiclostridium sp.; assembly: GCA_934462775.1. Lineage (GTDB taxonomy): Bacteria > Bacillota > Clostridia > Oscillospirales > Ruminococcaceae > Ruminiclostridium_E. The sequence goes on along the minus strand of CAKSIR010000018.1, from coordinate 7,909 downwards.
TTGCTGTCGTCAATTACTGCATCGAATGAAAAATACCATGTATCTTCAATTTGTTCAAGCGTATACGAATAGGAAGAAGAATAATCCATGCTGCTGCAGTAAACAAAAACAGACGTTATTTCAATGCTCTCTGCCGCATCACAGTGCTTGTCTGCAAGGGAATAGAGATAGCTGAGCGCTTTATCGCCTAAAGCGGTTTCCTTTTCTATGCTGTTTCCGTCGGCAAAGGCGATTTTTGAGCTGCGCATCGGCGCGTCGGACGCAGAGAGAATGCGCGGTCTATTGCGGTATTTGTAAAGATGGTTGATCTCGTTTTCTTCATCGATGATTTTAAGAAATTCCTCCGCGTCCTCGGTCGGGATTGGAAATGAATCGAAAGACGCATAGTGATTATCTTGTCCCTGCACATAGCAGCTTGCTGAGAACAGCCAATTTTCGTCCTGTTTTTGAAGAGCGAATGAATACACTGGATTACGTTCCATACCGTAGTACGAGGTATTCATTAAAGTAATATCGTCAGCGGTGTATTTCGTGTTTCCGACGAAACCGAAAAGGAACGATAGGATTGCCATAATTATTGCCACCTTCATAATAATATCACCTTACACAGAATATGTTCATGTTTTTTTAAGAGGTTTGCCGCACTCGGGACAGAATTTCGGAAGCTTTATCAGATTATCGATAATGCGTCCGCAAAATGCACAATGTGCAGTTTTTAAGGGTGGTTTTTGATGTCCGCAGTTTTCACAGAATTCTTTTGATTGGCTCTCTGAACCGCATGACGGGCATATCCACGCTTTGCTTAAAGCAGCCTTAGGCGTTTCGGCAGGCGCAGAGAGCGTTTGGTCATCTTCAAGGCGAATTGTCATGATTGTTCCGTCGTCGCCGTCGTAAACGCGGTACCGTTCATCGCGGCGCATCAGAATATTTTTTAGTTCACTTATTTGTTTAAGATAATCATCGTTGAGAGATGCTAAACTGTTTTCGGAGTATTTTTCCTTGTTCAGCTCAAGTTCAATCTTGGCGAACCACGGGGAATTTACGAAAATCGTGACGATGTATGTGCGGCAGTGCTTGTAAAGGCGCGGATTATAGCTCTCATCATAGTCTGCGGAGTCCTTAGGGATTATTTTCCCCTTATTATCCCTGACCTCCGTTTCAACACTTATGACCTGTGAGAAGCTGATAATATCAGGGTTGCCGCTGCGCCAGTCCGTAAGTTCTGTGACTATGAAACGTTCGCTCATCGGATTGATATAAACATTTCTGCTTCCGTCAAAGGTTATAGACGGGTAGAAATCGGCGAGCCTTTTTTTGTTTTCCTCGCGGTAAGCGAGCTGTTTTTTTATTTCAGCGACTGTCGAGCTTTCGAAGTCGATGAAAAACGGGGAGAGATTCGCAGCGCAGGTGTTGCAGAGAATCCCATCCCTGAGCTTGCGACCGCTGATAAAACCGCTGCCGCCGCAGACGTCACAATTCCTCTTGGAAAACAACTCCATTATAAAACTCCTCAACATCGGCTAACGGCTTTTGTTTGATTGTCTGCTTGTTCAGCGTGAAACGAGCAGCTTCGCGTTATTTCTGCAGGCGGCGTGTGCTGAACCAAAACAATGTTCGGCGCTGCGCTGTCTTTCGGGTCGGTATGAGGTGATGTGCGCGTTGATTTTATGCCTGCCTTTATTTTACGCATTGCATAACGCAGAGTGTGAATTGAAAACAAATCGTTTTTATAAGAATACAGTTACCGCACAAAATTTGTAAAAATAATTTGGTATATGTAAAGTATAGCATAAAAAGCAAGCAAAATCAATATGTAAAATAGATGAATATGCTTTTTCGTACATTTTTTTACATTTTTTCAAAAAAGGTATTGACAAACCGTAATCTTCATGCTATAATATAAAAGCTGTTTGGAAAGATGGCTGAGCTGGTCGAAGGCGCACGATTGGAAATCGTGTAACGGATGAAACCGTTCAAGGGTTCGAATCCCTTTCTTTCCGCCATGCCGAAAGGCACAATACAATTATAAGAGCGCTCAATCGAACGCTCTTATAGCTGTATATTTTATGTACGGCAAGCAGTTGGAGTGCTTACCGCACACAAAATAACGGGTTTCTTTATTTAAACGTCCCTTGCGAATTGGACGGACACACTGCTTTGCGTCGGCTGCGTCAAACCTTTCGTTTCATTTGATAATGGTGCGAAACGAAATGCACAAAAGACACCGGGTAGTATTCAGTTGTATGGATTACATAGCAGCAATCCGTATATAAAAATCCTCTGTGAGGACTTTTATCAATTAAACTATGCAAAGCAAATGCGCTCACTCCGGGCAAACAGAGGTGAACGCACTTGACACTCTATTTTAATTGTGGTACAATTGAACCACAGTTAATAGCAAATCTAAGTCGCTCTATCTGGCGTTTACAGATGAGTGGTAACGGCTGTCGCAGTTCCTGCAAGAACTTCGGCAGCTGATTTTGTTTTAACATAATTATTATACCACTTTTAGGCATTTATGTCAATATGTTTTTATGATAAATTGAATTGTTGTGATATATGTATCACATTTATTTGAATAAATGGTGGGGTAAATTGTGATATATATATCACAATTTGATTCGCAAAAAAATAACAGCCTGTGAGGATTTCTCCCCACAGGCTGCTTTGCTTTAATTACAGGTCATCTTGTTAGTCCTTGTTTGTTAGCTTTATTACTCTTTTTTTCTGCCGGCTCATCGGATTCTTCAGGAGCAAGCTCGTCCTTTTCACTGAACTCAAGCTGACTGTTTATTTTAGCTTGTTTCTCAAGCAAGGCTTGAAGTTCATCTTCATGCTCAAATGGCTGACCTATTTCAGCTTTTGACACCTCAAGCTGTTTTTCAAAATCAAGCTTTTGATTTATAAGCTTCTTTTCATGCTCCTGCGGCGCGCCTGCAAGGTTAGCGATACGGGTGATTATTCCCATAGGGCTTGAGCTGTATTCACAGGAGTAGCTTAATTCGCCCTTTAGCTTAAGCTTGACGGTTAATGTACCAGGCATTGAAGCAACAATATCAAGCCCACGGTACTTGCCGAGAGGTTCACTGTCGGAAAAATTCAGCATAGACGCTGTTTTTGTATATGCGTCCACAGCTTCTATAAGCGCAGTTCCTGCTGTTTCTCTATCGGTGTACCGTTTGCCCTTGATTACAATGTCAACGCCCTCATTTGGCACAGGATTGCTGCTTACGGTGCCAATGTCATTTCTGCACTTTTCAAGAGCAGTATTCGTATCGGCAATGGCAGCCGGGAACTTGCTTTCAACGTTTTCCTTAAGACGTCGTTGGTTTCCGATATACTCATTTTGGAGCAGGGTAAGCCTGCTTACCTCGTTATCAACTGACAGCTTTTCTGCAATTAGAGGATTTTCGGTAGTAGCCGCTTTCATTTCGCTGAATGTCAGCGTAGCTTCGTCTATATCCTGACATGAACGGGAAATAGGTTTTCCTGACATTACCTGCGAGATAAAGAATTGTTTTTTCTCTAAGAGCTGCCAACGATAACTGTCAAACGTGCCCTTTGTGCTGTAATAGCAAATGTGCACTTCATCGTTGGTATTGCCTTGTCTGATTATGCGGCCGTTACGCTGTTCAAGGTCGGCAGGACGGTACGGCGCGTCAAGATGATGTGCAGCAATCAGCTTTTCCTGAATATTAACGCCCGTGCCTAATTTGCCGGTAGAGCCGATGATTATTTTTATTTTGCCGTCGTTTACCTTTTTAAACATATCGTCACGTTTTGCGTCGGTCGTTGCCTCATGAATGAACGCAACTTCGTTTTCTGCATATTTTCCGCTTTCCACAAGCTTTTTCTTAAGCTCTGTATATACGGAAAACTCATTGTTTTTTGGAACATTGGTATCGCAGAATACGACCTGCGTCTTGTCGGGATACTGTTCGTTCAATTCAAGAATACGCTTTGCGCATTGATTAACTTTTAATAGCGGGGAGTCCTCTGCTTCAGGGTCAACAATACGTGGATCAAGAGCAACCTTTGTCATATATGTGCATACGGAAAGCATATTGTCCTCATTGCGGTCAACGCTTCCTGCTTCAATCGCTTCAGCACGTTTCATACCTATTTCAACCTGCTTGTCCTGATCCTCTGATTTTTCGCACACGATTATTTCAGGCTTTCCGCCAGCAACCTTTGGCAGTTTCAAATCTAAGTCTGCTGTTTTTACAATATCAAACACTTCGGTGAAAGTATTTGCAAGTTCAGGCAGGTTGTGGAACTGAGAAAAACGGGTTTTCATTCTGAATCCGTTTCCTGAGGGCTTAACTTCAAGCGCTGTAACGGTTTTCCCGTAAACGGAAGCCCAGTTGTCGAAATACTCAAGCCCCATACGTTTTAAGGTCTGCGGCTGTAAATAATGCTGCATTACATACATTTCCGACAACGTATTTGAAACAGGAGTTCCTGTTGCCAGTGTTACACCGCCACCGCCGTTGATTTCCTGCATATAGCGGATTTTCATTTCCATATCGGTTGCCCGCTGGCTGTCTGCACTGTTAATACCGGATACGTTTGTCATTTTAGTAAACAACGCTAAATTTTTGTAGTTGTGGGCTTCATCTACAAACAGATAATCGCCTCCCAATTGTTCAAAAGTAATGAAGCTATCCTTTTTAAATTCAGCCCTGAGCTTTTCAAGCTTAGTTTCTATACTGCGCCTGGTTGCTGCAAGCTGCTTTACGCTTAGGTCGTTTCCGGATTGCGAGCGCATTTCCTCGATTGCATTAGTAATCTGTGCAATCTTATCGGAAAAGGCTTTTTCCTGCCGTTCAAGTGACAACGGCAGTTTTTCAAATTGGGTCTGACCTATTATAACTGCGTCAAAATCTCCGGTAGCAATTTTGCCTAAAAGTTTACGTCTGTTTTTCTTTTCAAAGTCCTCGGTTTTTGCAACAAGAATTTTTGCGGTAGGGAAGAAGCGCATAAACTCACGCCCCCACTGAGTAACAATAGGCTTTGGAACAACGTATATAGGCTTTTTAGCCATACCAATTGAGCGCATATACATTCCTGCGGCCGCCATTGTTGACGTCTTGCCGGAACCTACATCGTGCGCCAGCATGGTGCAGCCGTTGTTAGCTATACGAGCGACGCTGTTCAGCTGATGAGGTCTGAGCTTAATCTGGGGATTAAGTCCGGGAACATTTACATAACTGCCGTCATAAGAACGTGGTTTTATTACATTGTATGTATTATTGTATATGGTTTCGATCCTTTCTGCACGTTTAGGGTCAGCCAAAATCCACTTTTTAAACGCATTTTCAATTTTGCTCTGACGCTCACGGGCAAGCATGGTTTCATTTTTGTTGAGAACATATTTTTCAACGGTTTCTCCATTGGAATTATCAACGTATTTTTTGTCCTTGATTTCAACACGCTTTAAGTTAAGGGAGGCTTCCATAATTTCATAAGCGTTCATACGTTTTGTTCCGAAAACCTCATTCACCTTTACGGAGTTGCGTTCGGCGGTTTTATTTACTATTTTCCAGTTATTAAGCAGCTCGTTGTACTTTATGTCTACTGCGTTTCGATTTGAACCGTAATCATTTATTTTCGCCCATGATGATGTTTCAAAGGTTTCGTACATAAAGTCACGGTACATATCAATTGGAATGTATATAGTACCAAGCCCGAAATCAATTCCGCTGATAGGAATAAATTCTGGCTGATTCTCTTGAAGCGCCTTTACATTGCGTTCAAAAAGTTCGGGATTCTCTTTCGCAAATTCTGCTGCAATGGCGAGCTTGTCCTTAACATATCCGCTGAGGTATTCCTCGGCGCTTTCCCAGCCGTCTGACAGATTGCCTGAGTATTTTATCGGATTAAGATATATTTTATCTCCAAGCTCTGATATTGCGTCCTCAACAGACTTTCCGCAAAGCTCGGATATGTATTTCATATCGACCTTGTTTTTGAAATTCAGCGAGGCAATAAGAGCCTGATGTGCGCTTTCTGCATGGTCGGGCAGTTTAAGCGTTGATATGGTTGCTTTTGTGAATATATCTGCTTTTTCAAATACGGTTACTGTTTCGCCGTTTTGCTCTATCTCGTTTTCTGTTTCGATTGAGAGCAAAAGGGGAGAGCGCAGGTCATCGGAGAACAGATTAGCGTTTACACTGTCATTAAGACAACCAAATTTATTCTTAAAGCTATCATAAGCTGAATTTAGCTTTTCCTGGGCTTCATTCAGCTCTGATTCAGAGTAATCCCTCAGCTGAATATCAATAACATTTTGAGTCAGCTCAGTTAATTTGACCATTCCTTTTATGCGCTCGAGAGCCTTTGCATTTTTTGGTTTGTATTCCTCAAGGTATCCGTTTTCGCAATAGTAAACCTTACCGTCCTGCTCGTAATAGCAGTAAGGCTTGGCAGTATCAGGCGCAGGGGTTTTGTCAAGAGCTTCGTCAGCTTCCTCAATGTCCTCTGCGCTGTGCTGTGTTGGCGCTGCTGTAAACTCAGCACTGAGGGTTCCAAGAGCGGTTTTGAGTTCTTCGGCCAGATTTTGATTTTCTCTCGGTAAACAGGTTTCGGTATTTCCGTACCGTCCCGAAACTCTCTGCATATCTCCGAGTATCATATTCGGGTGCTGAACGAAATACTTGTTAATGCAGCATTTATATCTTCCGTTTTCAAAAACGGATTCAGGCTGCTTCGCCCAATCGGGTACATCATCCTTGTAATAATCCAGCGGTGTTTCTCTTTTTTTGAGGAAAACAATGTCGGAAGTAACTTCTGTACCTGCGATAGCCTTAAAAGCATTGTTTGGAAGTCTTACAGCGCCTATAAGCTCTGCATTTTTGGCAAGCTCCTTACGGGTATCGTTTGTCATTTTATCCATCGTTCCCGACGAAGTGATAAACGCTACAATTCCGCCCGGCTTAACCTTATCCAGTGACTTAATGAAGAAATAATCGTGTATTTTATAACTATCTTCATAGGTCTTGTCATAGACATTGAAATCGCCGAACGGCACGTTGCCTATAATAACATCAAGAGAATTATCATCAATGCAGGTTCTTTCATAGCCGTTACTCTTTATATCGGCAAGAGGAAAAAGTTTCTTTGCAATTCTGCCGGTAATTTCATCGAGTTCAATTCCATGCAGAACGGAGTTGTCGGAAATATTTTGCGGAATAACGGAGTAGAAATTTCCCGTGCCCATTGACGGGTCTAATATTTCTCCCCCTTTAAATCCGAACCGCTCAAGGGTTTCAAAAATGGGTTTAATTATTTCAGGGTCTGTATAGTAGGATGTAAGTGTGCTGTTTAACGCTTCCTTATAGCATTTTTCATTAAGCAAGCCTTTAAGCTCCACGTACTCCTTTGACCATTCTTCGCTGTTCTTGTCAAAAGCCTTGGAAAGTCCGCCCCATCCTACATACCTTGACAGTATCACCTGTTCTTCCGGCGTTGCAGGGCGTTTTTCCTTTTCGATTTCGTACAGCTTTTTTATAGCAGCAATATTATCACGGTATTTTGCCTTTGCGCCTGCTGCATAAACATTTTCGGTATAACGGAAATTTTGTTCTTTGATAACAGGCTTTGCAACGGCAGCAGGATTTGCTGTAACCTCATAGCTTGACGGCTGCTCGGTTTCATTGGATTTATCCGACAGTTGCTCTATTTCCTTATAAGTTGGCATTTTGATTTTGCCAGGTTCGTTAGTAATTGGTTTCTTTTTTAACTCATTGATAATATCAATGCTTCGCTGATTGTCAAGCAAAGGAATAAATTCGGCATAATGAGGAAATTGGCTTAAATAATCGAGCACACCGCCGTAACCATCGCCTATGTCCTGTCTTTCGGAAAAGCTTTTGCCATCAGGAAGATTAACGGTAAATTTTGTTTTATC